>DAOUHE010000037.1:0-16370 GCA_034428715.1 Dehalococcoidia bacterium
TAATCCAGGTACAGGTGTCACTGGTTCCGTCGTCAACAATCCTCTGGACGTAACAGTGCAGCTAGTAGGTACGCCCAAGGACGAACCCATGATCACCCTAGGCGTCCCTGACATGGACGGTTCGGACGCGAGCCCGTCGGTTAACAGCATTAGCGCCGGCGCTACCGTCACGGTCATCTTTAGGCAGACGTCGGGTCTTCTCAACCCCACAGAGTCCAAAGACGGAGACGGTTCGTTCAACGTGGACGCGAGCACCAGCGACTCGACTGACCGGTTCCCTATTCATTACCATATCCCGCGGCAGATACTGCTCAGCGCGGCATCCGGCGAACGGGGCAAGACCATCACCATCACCGGCAGGGGCTTTGAAAACGGCACCACCGCAACGGTCTGGCGTGACGCCAACGCCGACGGCACCAGGGACGACACGGAGACGAGCCTGACGAGTGCTTTGGTGGGCAGCGACAACACCTTCACCGCTACCTTCGTGATGAGCAAGCCGCCCTTCGTGGGCGGTAGCGGTTCGGTCGAAGCCAGTACCAGGAACGCCATCAACGCCATCGACGGTGAAGACAACACCATCTTCCCGCCCCATACCAATTACGCCGAAGCAGACATCCCGGTGTTGGGTTACCAGGGCAAGCTGTCGGTCACCCCGACGACGGCCGCCATCGGCGATACCGTCACTGTCGAGCTGAGTGACTTCGACCCGAACGTCCTGGTCACCATGTTCACCCGAAGGGAGATTGGTAACCAGACCATAATCCCGACGTCGAGCGCGGCAACCACCGACGCCAACGGGGACTTGACCTTCGACTTCGTGGTGCCCAACGGGCTGCCGCCGGGTAAGGTCACCGTGACCATCGACACCGGCCCTATCTCGGGTGTGGAGACCAAGGACATAACGATCACAGGCGCCGTCATGAAACTGACGCCCAAAGAGGTTGTGCCCAACCAGACGCTGACGATCATCGGCAGCGGGTTCTCCGCCACTTCGACGATCAACGCGGCGTCGGACGCCAGCCTTATATCCATAGGTGGTAACACCGAAGACCTTAAGGCGGCGGGCTCGGCAACCATATCAGACAAGTTCAACGAAAACGCCAGGATTACCACCGACAACGGCGGTAACTGGTCGTCGTCGCTGGTCATACCGGTCAACACCACCACGACCACCACGGGAACGATTCAGCTCAAGATCAAGGACAATGGTGGCCGCGAAGGTATTGTGGACCTGGTCATACCGGACCGTACCATTGTGATCGACCCAGTGCTCAGCCGCGTCGGAACCCAGGTAACGATCACCGGAACCGGGTACCCCGCTGATAACACCAAGACCGGTGCGGAGTCCTCGGCGGCCGTCTCCATCCGGTACATCGTGGGCAGCACAACCAACACGGTAGCTACCCTGACCCCGGATGCCGCCGGTAACATCTCAGGAAGTTTCAAAGTGCCGTTGGGCGCCTCGATTCCTTCCACCAACTCGGTGCGTGCGGTGTTCACCATCCCTGGTACGTCCACCGAGATCACCGCCTCCGCCGTGCATGACGTGCCGGCGGCCAGCATTACCATCGAACCGATTAGTGGACCTCCAGGGACCACCATCTCGGTGAAGGCCGAAGGGTTCAAGACCTTCTCGACCGTGTCCTCCCTGCAGTTGGGCGACCTCGACGTGCGGCCTGCGCCGGTGCCCTTCACCGATCAGAATGGCACCTTCAGCGTAGACATCCGGGTGCCTCAGCTGAACACCGGAGCCCAGACCGTAAAGGCTACTGTGTCGGGCACGACGGCCAGCGTAAGCTTCACCGTCACCGACACGGCTGCCACGGCGGCGTCAGTACCCGCTAGCGCGGAGCAGGACACCGCCACGGTCTTCGCATCAATAATCGACAACGACGATAACCTGGTGCGGGTGTTCCGGTTCGACAACGAGACTCAGGGATGGGCGTTCTTCGACCCACGCCCGGCTTTCGCGTCGGCCAACGACCTTACGACCGCGGCGGGTGGCGACATCCTCTGGGTCCGGGTCAACAACGCTCAAGACTTCAGCGGTCTGTCCCTGTTCGGAGGCTGGAACCTCATCGTTCTGCCATAACCAGAGATAACCGACGAGGTTGACGTGGGGCCGCCCAAGTGGCGGCCCCACGATGCCTACAACTCTTTCCAAGGAGAACTCTATGACCAAAGTAAGAATGTTGGCCTTGATGGCTGTGGCGGCGCTGCTGTTGCTTTTCCCAGGCGTGGCTTTGGGGCAGCAGATTCCGCCTCACATCTCGGCCGTAACTGCCAACGTTGACGGAGCGCCGGCTTCGAATGGCACCGTCGTCACCGCTTGGATCGATGGCTCGGAGGTTGGCTCCGGTGTCGTCACCGACGATGTCACCGCCGGCCTTGCCATCCTGGTTATCCCGGGAGACGCTAGTTTCACCGGGAAGACCATCAGCTTCAAAATCGGTGACCTGGATGCCAAGGAAAACGATACCTGGGAACAGGGCGGCCACCAGAACCCGGAGCTCACGATCTCAGCCAGCACGACGGTGATGGAGCAGGCAACCCCTGCTCCCACGGCGATGATGGCCCCTACCGCCGCCCCGGTTACAGGCGAGAAGGGGGACAAGGGTGATACCGGAGTACCTGGAGCCGCCGGCCCCCCTGGTAAAGACGGCGCTGCCGGCGCTGCCGGCACAGATGGCGCTGATGGCACCGCCGGAGATGACGGAGCGCCCGGAGACGACGGCACCGACGGTAAAGATGGCGCCGACGGTGAAGCGGGAAGTGGTGGTGGCGGCGGCGCCCTTGGGGTCATCGCATTGATCCTCGCCATCGTTGCTATCGCGGCTGCCGGTGGATCCTTCGTAATGGGACGGAGAACCGGCTAACGCCTCAGTTCCACACCAACAAAATGTTGATCCAAAAAGAGGTCCGGGATGGCTCCCGGACCTCTTTTTTGCCCCACCGCTGGGCCGATTGACAACATCAGCTACCCGGAGCCATCTAATGCCCAGCATGGCATTGAAATCCGCTATAAACGGTGGTCCGTAACACTTGATGATCCGCGCTCTTTAGGTCAGCATATACCTTTCTCATCCTGTATCACATTCAACACGAGAGTAATTTTAGGAGGACTCCATGTTCAAAGTAAGGATTCTGGCCTTGGCAGTCATGGCGGCTTTGTTGCTGCTATTCCCGGCTGTGGCCCTCGGACAACAGCTGCCACCTCATATCTCGGCCATTTCCGCCACTGTGGACGGCGAGGCGGCGGCCGATGGCATCGAGGTCACCGCGTGGATAGATGGCGAGCAGGTCGCGTCGGCTACCGTGGCAAACGGCGTTGCCGTCATCGTGATCTCCGGTGACGCCAGTTTCTCCGGCAAGACCATCAGCTTCAAAGTAGGTGGAGTCGATGCAACCGAAACTGATACCTGGGAGCAAGGCGGCCATCTAGACGCCGAATTATCCATCACCGCCAACAGCACCATGGTGGGCGGCGCGGCGATCGTATCCACCGCTTGGGCCGGATTAAGCCAATACTTGGTGGACGGCGCCGGCATGACCCTGTATCTATTCACCAAAGACACCCAGGGCGCCGGCAGCACCGCTGCGGTCGCCACCTGCACCAGCGACGGGTGCGTGGGAGCAAGGCCTCCTCTGTTCACCGACGCCGATCCGGTGGCGATGGAGAAGGCCAAATCCGAACTTTTGGGAACGTTGGTATGGGCCGACGGGAAAGGGACCCAGGTTACCTATAACGGCTGGCCCCTTTACTACTACGTCAGAGACCAGAAAGCCGGCGACCCCATTGGGCAGTATGGTCCTTGGTACGCCGTGGCACCCCAGGGAACCCTCTTGGTGGGCGGCACCAACGTAGCTCCAGAGGCAGGGGAATCCGGATCAGCAATGCCTGGCGAAACCGGCGCAGCTGGATCAAAGGGCGACAAGGGCGATGCCGGCGCACCCGGTAAAGACGGAGCGGCCGGTAAAGACGGAGCGGCCGGTAAAGACGGCACAACGGGCGACGCCGGCGGCGCCGGCTCAAAGGGTGACAAGGGCGACGCCGGTCCGGATGGCAGTAGTGGCGGTGGTGGAGCCCTTGGGATCATCGCGTTGATCCTGGCGATCGTGGCCATCGCGGCCGCGGGTGGCTCATTCATGATGGGACGAAGGACTTCGGAATAGATCTCCATCACGAAACTCAAAACAACCGAAGGGCGCCCAAAAAATCGGGGCGCCCTTCTCATTTACCTTCAGACGGGAAGCCCGCGAATTCAACAAGAACCGAGTCAAACCATCCCCGGAGCAACTTTAGGAGGTGGATGCGGTGTGGACGAAAGCCGGAACGCTCGCAACGTGTTTACCTGCGGTGCTGGCTTTCCTAGTAATGACGTCGCTGGTGACACTGGGCGCCAGCCCTAAGCAAGGCGGGCTGCCACCCCAACCGTTTTTCCCAGATACCGTATCCGGCAGCGTGATTCTCCAGGGCAAACCGGCTCCAGCGGGCGCCAAGCTGGTGGCGTGTATCGGCGATTGCGGCGCCGTGTTTGAAAGCGCCCCGATGCTGCTCTCCCATGATGGGTCTTTCAGCGGTTTGAAGGTCGATCCCGAGGACCAACGGCTGGTGGGGCATCAAATCGGTTTTTATCTTATCAACGAATTTGGCAGGATACGGGCTTCGGAGACGGTGGTCTTCCAGGGGGCGGCGGAAATGCATACCGCGACCCTGACCTTTCCCCAGGCCATGCCCGTGCCCACGCCTACTCCAACCCTAACCCCAACAGCCGCCTTGCCATCGCCGGGAGACCCGGTGGTGACGGTCATTCCCAAATTCGTTTTAGCGGCGGGAGCAACGGCGGTGGTTGCCGGAGTTTTCTTGCTATACCTGGCCAGGCGCCGGGCATTTTAACGGCAAGCCCAACCAGCCGAGGGGATTCGTATGGGGAGTGACTATGCGGCTCTGGCCTGATGAGAGAGCAACACCACCCGGCGGTCCGCGGGCAGGTTGGCCGCGGTCACAACCAAACGCGGCTGGGGTTGAACCTCATCAAGACCCATGCTCCGCAGAAAGACATCCACCCCTTGAATGGGAAGATTCACCCCTTCAATTCTGTGATGCATGGGAATTACGATCTTCGGGTCCAGGTCCTGCATCGCCTGGAGCGCCTGGTCCAACTCCAGGGTGCAACCGCCGCCGGTAGGCAGAAGCAAAACGTCCACGGGAGCCAATTCGTCCACTTGTTTGGGCGTCAACGCCACGCTGATGTCGCCAAGGTGGCAAATGTTGATTCTGTCGATCTCTATTGAGTAAGCCACGCTGCGGTGTTCTATGGGGGTGTCTGGAGGCAGACCGGTCATCACTCCACGGACCGCCACTCCGAAATACTCATATTCGCCCGGAGCATCAAACACCCTGGGCGAACCGGCTACCTCACTCCAATTGCTATGGTTGGGATGACGATTACTCACCGTGACCACGGTCGCGGGCCGCGCATCTGGCCTGAGACCCAAGGACGCTGAAAAGGGGTCGGTCATCACCACCAGATCATCGGCGCGCAACCGGAAACAAGAATGACCGATCCATGTTATGTCCATACGATGTCCATGTTCCTCGACCCCGGTTCCGGTCCAAGGCTACCCACGCGGTGGGCACAACCAAAGACGCTATGTACAACTTCACCAGATCGCCAACGAAAAAGCGGTAAAGCCCGTATTCGAATACCTTGCCATTGGGCACGAATAACGACAACAGCAAAAAAATTGTTGAACTCGCCAGGGGATATGATTTTGACCTGGACCGCGGGCCAGCAACGTAGTTTAGGATGTGGCGGCGGCCAACTTGTTTATATAAAAGCGGTTTGAGGCTAAAACCGTGGCCGAGTATAATGTTTTACCAATGGTTAGTCAACGTTTGACACCAAGAATTTCACTATGATAACTTCGAACAGGTCCGATCGATTCCTGCCCCGCATGGGACACGTCTGGAGGTTCAGTTCGCCAATGCTTTTACAAATAGTAAAGCCAATTGGGACCTCCAGACCGGCTGCCGCCAACCAACATCGGTTTTCCCTGGCTCCAGGGCCGTGGCCCGCCTTTCCTAGGGGTCCACACGTTATAAACGACACCAAATTTTGTTCACGACCCTGTGGACAAGCTCGATCCGCTCTCCTACGGCAGTGTTGACCCATGACGGTAGACAACAAAGAAATCGCCCAACTGTTTGAGAATATGGGCGTCCTTTTAGAGATAAAAGGCGAAAGCATATTCAAAATTCGCGCCTACCAAAGGGCCGCCCGCACCATCACCGACCTTTCTTTCCCCCTTTCCACCGCCGTCGAAGATGGAATGGACCTAAAAAAGATACCCGGCATAGGAAAGGCCATCAACGACAAGATCAGGGAATTGGTCCAAGGCGGCAGGGTATCTGCCTTCGATAAACTCCTTGAAGAATTGCCCCCAGGCGTTCTGTCCTTGGTAGACATACCCGGCATCGGCCCCAAGACCGCGTTGCTCATCGGTAGGGAACTGGGCATCAGCGGCATTGAAGGTGTGGAAGCGGCGATCAAAGATGGGACGATGGCCACCTTACCCGGAATGGGTCAAAAGGCCACAGACGCCATCTTGCGGCACATCCAGACCATCAGGACCAAGGACCAGCGTACGCCCATAGGCCAAGCGCTCCCCCTGGCCGAGGAGATCGCCTGGGCTTTGCGCCAGGCTTATCCCGGCATCATAGAGCTTTTCCCCGCCGGCAGTCTGCGGCGGTGGGAAGAGACCATCGGCGACATCGACCTCGTAGGCGCCGCTTCCTCCCCCGGGGAGGCCGCCCAGGCATTGGTCTCCCTCCCCATGGTCAAAGAGGTCCTGGTCCACGGCGACAAAAAGACCAGCGTCGTGGTCGAACCCGGGATCCAGGTTGACCTGCGTTTCGGTGAACCAGCATCATTTGGCGCCATGTTGCAATACTTCACCGGAAGCCAGCAACATAACATTCGGCTGCGAGATCACGCCAACCGGATGGGCCTGTCCCTCAACGAATACGGCATCTCCGGCCGCGATACCGGAAGCCGAAACGATGGGGTTCTTGAAGAATTCTCTACCGAAGAGGAATTCTACGCCCGCCTGGGACTGCCCTACATCACCCCGGAACTCCGGACCGGGGTTTGGGAATTGGATGCAGCCCTGGAGAACCGCCTACCCAACCTGGTGCAGAACTCCGATCTAAATGGCGATCTACACCTGCACAGCGAATGGAGCGACGGCGATGACCCCATCGAGAAGATGGTTGAGGCGGCAATAGCCCAGGGTTACCAGTACATGGCGCTGACAGACCATTCAGCGGGATTGGGGATAGCCAATGGCCTGAGCTCCGAGCGGTTGGAAAAGCAGATCGGCATCCTCAAATCGATGCAAGACGGCTGCCCAATCGCCATTCTCTGCGGGTCCGAGGTCGATATCCGGTCCAATGGGAGCATGGACTACCCCGACGAATTACTGGCAAAACTCGACGTGGTCGTGGCTTCGGTCCATTCCGCCATGGGACAAGACAGCGCCACCATGACCAAGCGGATAATCTCAGCCATGCGGCACCCATCCGCCACCATCATTGGCCACCTGTCCACCCGTCTCCTGGGCCAACGCCCGCCAACGGATTTCGACTTGGAAGCGGTGCTCCACGCCGCCAGGGAAACCGGCACGGCCTTGGAGATAAACGCATCGCCCGAGCGTCTTGACTTAAAAGACACCCACGCCTACCGGGCCAGGGAACTGGGCGTGCCTTTGGTGATCAATACCGACTCTCACCATCACGCCCACCTCGACAAGAAGAGGTACGGCGTCGCCGTCGCCCGCCGGGCATGGTGTGAACCACGCCATATCCTGAACACATTTTCTAGAGAGCAATTCCTGGAATTCATACGCGCTCCCAAACCAGACCGCCTCAAGGTGTTTGACACCGCCCAAACTTCACTCTCGGCCGGCGGCCGGCAATGACACAATCAAAAGTGATCTCCGAAACTGATTCCTCCAGCGGTCTGGCGCACCAACCACCGGAGGCCCTACGGCACCTGAAACAGGCGTTGCTCGAAGGGAAACCCTGGTACCTGACATTGCTTGAATCGATGGGACTTTGGACCTTGCCCCGTGAGATCTACCAGGACCGCACGTATCAATACCTCATCGGAGGCGAGGCTTTTGACTGGCTTTTGCTGGCGGAAAGGCTTTGCCCTGAGATGGGGGCTGCCATACCCAGCGACGATCTAGAACGGTTGCTTTTCTTTGGGCGGCTTCCAGAGGCAATCACGCCGGAGGTCTTCCGGTATTCACTGGGGATCAACAAATACCGGGGCTATCTAAACTACTGGTACGGGGTAGTGGTGGAAGAGGCCCTCCAACTGGCGGTGGAAGAAGATGTCAGAAAAAGGCAGATCGCCCGGTGCTATCCCGATAGCGAAGACCTGGTTGAAGATGCCTTCACCCACATCTACGGAGATAACCGGACCGATCTTCTTGGTGAGTACCGGCGGCACGCTAAGATATCGATGCGAAAACCTTTATCGCTGACCGACGTTAATGAATTCACCTACTGGCTTCACAAATACCGTCTAAATCTGTGGGACCCAGCCAGGGTGGCCAGCGACACCACCAAAGGCACCCGCCGTCTTGCACAACTGGAACAAAAGAGCCAGACCGGGCAGAATACCAATCTGATCTATGCCGAGGCCATGGCCGTCCAAAATTAGGCTCTACCGGGTCCTGTGGCAGCCTGCAGGCTGCCACAGGACCCGGCCTCACCGGTATTTAGGCTGACCCATTCCATCAACGCTAATCGCCGCGTTGATCCAACCCGCGCCGATTTTATCATCGAGGCTTGAACACCGGAATATGGCAAGGAACCAGGTATTTAGGCTCGTACGGTACATCTGGCCCCATTGGTACTTGCTTCCCCCGGTTTTGGTCTGCATGATCAGCGCCACCCTGCTCAGCCTGGCCCCGCCCTGGCTAATGGGTGTCGTGCTCATCGACCGGGTGATACTTTCTAAAGAATCTTCGTTGCTGCCATGGGTGGTCTTGGGGGTGCTGGCATCGGTCATCCTCAGGCAAGCGTTCGACTTCGGCCAACGCTACTTGTTGGCGTTGTTGAGCCAGCGGGCGATACACCAACTCCGCTGCGACCTTTACCTGCACCTGGAACAGCTTCCCTTGAGTTATTTCAGCAGGACTCCCGTGGGGGATTTGGTCTCCCGCCAAGTCAATGACGCCGATTCCTTGGAAGATGGCCTCCAGGCCCTGGTCACCGAAGCCGGCGTTCACCTGATCTTGATGCTGGCCACCCTGGGCCTTCTTTTTTCACTCAATGCCAAACTGACCCTATACATCCTCCCATTCATGGTCCTTTTGGGCGTGACCATGCACGTCTTCCGGCGGGTGGTCCGCGGTTCGTCTCTGACGGTCCGGCAGCGCTTGGGACAGCTTTCCACGCTGGTGACCGAAACGCTATCCGGCATCGGTGTCGTCAAATCCTTCAGCATGGAGCGGGTTGAGCTCAACCGATTTAGCGGGCTTTCGGTGAACATCTTGCGGGCCAATCTTCGCCTCGCCCGTCTGGAAGGCTTCTACAGCTCCACCGTAGAGTTGATCCTGATATCGGGAACGGCGCTGGTGGTGTGGCTGGCGGCGCCCCAGGTTATAAGCGAGCAAATGACCCTGGGGGCTTTGGTAGCCTATCTGAGCTATCTAACCCGGTTCTACGACCCGCTAAAGGGGTTGAGCCGGGCTAACTTCCAGATCCAGAGGGCCGTTGGGTCTGCCGAAAGGATCTTCGCGGTGCTGGATTCCCCAGCTGAAACCACCGAAGCGCCCAGCGGTGTGTTATTGCCCCGAGCGTCGGGGAAGGTGACGTTTGAGAACGTTGACTTCGCCTACGATCCCCTAAGACCCGTCCTTAAGGACTTCTCCCTGGAGATCCAACCCGGGGAGGTGGTGGCCCTGGTGGGAACCAGCGGCGCCGGAAAAACCACGTTGATCAACCTTCTTTTGCGGTTCTACACGCCAACGGCGGGCAGCGTCCTATTGGACGGCGTCTCCCTGGATACGCTGGACGTTCAGGCCTTGCGAAGCCAGATCTCCCTGGTCTCTCAAGAGCCTTTCCTTTTCTCCACCACCGTTCGAGAAAACATCCTCTACGGCAATCCCGAAGCGGAACACGACCAAGTGGAACAAGCGGCTAAAAACGCCAACATCCATGACTTTATCGTTACGCTGCCCCAGGGTTACGAGACGTTGGTGGGACAACGCGGAGTCGCCCTTTCCGGCGGCCAACGTCAACGGATATCCCTGGCCCGTGCCTTCTTAAAAGATTCCCCCGTCTTGTTGCTGGACGAAGCCACCACCAGCGTGGATTCCGAGGCTGAGGCGTTGATCCAAGACGCGCTGGAGCATCTGACCGTGGGCCGCACCACGCTGATCATCGCCCACCGGCTGTCCTCCCTCCACCGGGCCCGAAGGATAATAATCCTCGAAAACGGCCACATCACCGAAGAAGGCAGCCACCAGTCCCTATTGGCCCGCCCCAGCCTCTACCGCAAACTCTACGACCTGCAAACCCTGGAACAGCCGGTGCCGTAGGGAGTAGTGGGTTTCCCTACGAAGCGATCTTTTAGAGAGGCTGTCACTACCGGTTCCCGCCGCAAATCCGATAGGCGGACCAACCGCGACGGGAAGGGCAAAACCATCCCAGCACAAATAACGTAGGTAAGGGCGTACGCAAATGCGCCTTTATCTTTTATAAGGGTATTTTGCGGCCTTTGGCATTCGGGGCGTTGGTATTTTAAAGCTAAGACGGCCTGGAAACCGTTGAACCTCGTTCCATGCAGGTCTAGAATTCACCCGGCAGGCCGTGTTCCGCACTGAACCATCGCGGCTTCATAACCGGTCAAATACGGTGTAAAAGCGCTATGCAAGAGCAAGACGTCGAACAATACTCCCAGATGTCGGAATTGCCCGAAGAGATCTTGGGGCCCCGCGCCTACACGCCCGGCGAGGCTATGGAAGGCGAGGTCGTCCGGGTCGACCCAGACGGCATCGTCGTCAACGTGGGCTTGAAGATGGAAGGCGTAGTCCCTTCAGACGAGATGCGCTCTATATCGCCGGAAGAATTGGACGGGATCAAGCCTGGCGACAAGCTTTTGGTAACCATAGTCGGAGGCCAGGGACCCGCGGACATGGGCCTGCTTTCGGTGGACCAGGCCAGGGAGCACATCTGGTGGCAGGAACTGCGAGATAGCCTGGATAGCGGAGAAATGGTCACCGCCAAAGCCACCGGCCACAACCGGGGCGGCATGGAGGTCGAATACCGCGGCATCAGGGGATTCGTTCCCTTTTCCCAACTGGCCCTCGATTCAGGCAGCGCCAACGAAGACCTCTTGGAGCAACGAATCGGGCAGGAATCTCCATTCAACGTCATAGAGGTGGACGAAGAGCAGGACCGGCTGATCCTGTCCGAGCGGGCCATCTGGCGCCAACGTCAGGAGGAAGAGCGGATCAAGCTATTTCAGCAGATCGAAGTTGGCGCGACAATGCCTGGGAAAGTCGTATCGGTGCGCGGCTTCGGCGCATTCGTCGACATCGGCGGGATTCAGGGTTTGGTCCACATCTCCGAACTATCCTGGGGAAACGTCCGAGCCCCCGAGGATGTTGTAAACGCCGGAGACGAGATATACGTGTACGTCCTGGCGGTGGACCCGGAGAACAAGAGGATCAGCCTGAGCCTGAAACGCACGCTGCCGGAACCCTGGGACACCGTTCCCGAAAGGTATCAGATCGGAGAGGTGGTCCAGGGCGTCGTAACCAACCTGGCCCAATTCGGCGCTTTCGTCAAGCTGGAAGAAGGAGTGGAGGGCCTGGTTCACCTCACTGAACTTTCTCCTAGACGCGTCAACCACCCCAAGGAATGCGTTTATCAAGGCAAGTCGGTGAAGGTGATGGTGCTAACTATAGATTCAGGGAACCGCCGCATCAGCCTGAGTTATAAAAAGGCATTCGGCATGTGATCTAGCCCGTCCAACCCCCACGCTTCGATTTCCCTCTTCCGGCTCCCCTTGCTTTGCCCAACCCAACACTTGACTGGGCAGGCGGATTGCCCCAAGCTGTTGACCACCGATATGCCAAATGGAATTTCATCTATAGGGCAGTTTATTCTCAAATACATAGCGGCCTAGCCGCAGAGGAAGTTCATCCGTTGAAAAAGCTGGGGCTAAATCTTCACAAACCCGATAAAGCGTACCAGGGTTACACCCTCATCTCGCCCATGGAAGGCACGAACACCTACCTCATCGATATGCAGGGGATTATCGTCCACCGGTGGCAACTGCCCTACCGGCCCGGCGATCACGGCTATCTGTTAGACAACGGACACCTCCTGATCGGGTGCCGAACCAACAAAGGCCCGGTGAACATCGGCGGCAAAAGCGGCATGATCCTGGAGTTGGATTGGGATGGCAACCGCGTCTGGGATTACGAAGAACCCACCCTTCACCACGATTTCAGCCGCATGCCCAACGGAAATACCATGGTCACAGGCTGGGAATTGGTCCCACCGGAGACGATGAAAGAAGTGAAGGGTGGTGTTGCTGAATCCGAGCCTCCCGAGGGTATGTGGTCCGATTACTTCCGCGAAGTCACGGTCCAGGGCGACGCAGTATGGGAGTGGCACGCCCACGAGCATTTGGACCCCGAGGCCGACGCTATCTGCCCCCTGCACCGCCGGGACGAGTGGACCCATACTAATACCTGCCACGTTCTTCCCGACGGTAACATCCTAACCAGTTGGCGGCTGCTGGACCAAGTGGCCATCATCGACAAGGCTACCGGGGATTTTGCCTGGAAATGGGGCCGGGAAGAATTGGGTCATCAACACGACCCCAATCTGCTCGAAAACGGCAATATCTTGATCTTCGACAACGGCTGGCACGCCCTGACCGCGCCCAGCCCAGGCTCCAGAATACTGGAGGTCAACCCCAATACCAACAAGATCGAGTGGGAATACAAAACCCAACCGCCCTGGGAGTTTTTCAGTTCCTTCATCAGTGGCTCCCAAAGGCTGCCCAACGGCAATACTCTTATCTGCTAGGGCATGACTGGCCGGGTGTTTGAAGTGACCCACGAAGGCGAGATGGTGTGGGAATACGTCAATCCTTTTTACGGCCCTGACGAGCGGTTTGGCAACGCCAACCGCCTTTTCCGCGCCTACCGATACGATGGCCGGACGAACTGCCGGGATGGCATATCTAACCTGCGAGAGGAAGATTTGGCCAACAAAAAGGTTCAGGTTATGGCCGGCAACGACGACGGGACGAACGCGAGCTTTTGGTCCCTTCTAGAGGACCATGGCTTTTCAGTGGTGACCGCCACCGATCGAAAAACGCCGCGGTACAAAACCCACATTCGGCGTAAGGTTCTCGCGGGCGCCGACGGATCAGACGCCAACGGGGACGGCAGTAACGGGTCCGCCGCCAAAGCCGCTCTTCAGGAATTTTATGAAGGGACCGTCAAGCTTGTGGTGATATCGGAGACCAACGGGTGCAAAAAATGGTCAACTTTGTGGACCGGCTACGGCAAAATTCGGGCTTCCGCCTGCTTCTCATGGAAGCCAACCAGACCAAAGACGCCGTGAGCATCATGTTGGGTCTTCGCGAACCCACCGCCCTGGGACCTGAACTTATGGCCATGGAAGACGTATTCAGCGTTGAAGCCTCGCCGGAACCCTCCAGTGGATCGGGCGAACCCGTCCTACTGGTCACGTTGGTTTAACCTCGTTTTACCTTGATTATATAGGCCTTCAGGCGCAAAGCCCGGCCGCCGGAGAATCCACCTGATGAAACTGTTAAAGGATAAACCCGTGAACGTAAGTTCAAGCCCCAACAACCTCGCCGAGACTGATACAGGAGCGTCGTCCGCAAACTCTATAGCCCCTATGGCAAATGTAGGTCCGGCTCGGCAAAGCGGCGTTTCTCTGGCCAGGATGTTGCTGGACGCGCAGATCCTGTCGTCCCAAGAAATCGCAGACGCACAAAGGGCAGCCCGCGAGGCGCGGCAGAGCCTGGGTTCTTACCTGGTGCTAGATGGTTTGGTACCGTCACGCGATCTGGCCACATTGATCGCCTTAAACCTGGGCATTTCCATGGTGGATCTGAGAAACCAAACCCTAGATTCCGAGACCGTGGATTTGATACCTGAAGAGGTCGCCAGGAAATATCTGGTGCTTCCTGTGAAACGCGCCGGCAACGTCCTGACGGTGGCCATGACCGACCCGGCCGACCTGCAAGCCCTGCAAGACCTGGCGGCATGCACGGGATGCACTATCAACCCCATCGTGGCCACCCATGAAGATATTCAGGAACACGTCGACCTATCCTACCGTCTCTCGGCAAAAGCGATGTCGGCAGTTGAAGGGCAGGCTTCCGACTCTTCTGGGGAAAGGCTCAGCGCCCGGCTTTTGCGTGAGGCGGGACCCGCCCAGATAATCAACATGTTGCTTTCACAAGCTCTCCAAGACCGGGCTTCTGACGTGCATATAGAGCCGTCGGAGAACCGGCTCCGTATCCGGTTCCGGATAGATGGCATCCTGCACACCGTCATTGACTTGCCCATGGAGATGCATCCCGCGGTGATCTCCCGGCTGAAGATCGAATGCGGTATGAACATCGCCGAACGGCGGCGCCCTCAGGACGGCCAGTTGGATTTTCAAGCCCGGGACCGGAGGGGTTGACGTTCGGGTAGCCATCAGCGGCACGGTCAACGGCGAGATGGCTGTTTTAAGGCTTCTGGACAACAAAGGCTTCACCCTGTTGGGCTTGGAGCAATTCGGCTTCGGTAAAGACGCCCAGGACAGGTTCCAACAGCTATTAAAGGTTCCCTACGGCATGGTGGTGGTTTGCGGGCCCACGGGCTCGGGCAAAAGCACCACCCTTTACGCCTCTATCCTGCAGATGAACCGGTCTGAAAAGAAGGTCATCTCTATCGAAGACCCCGTGGAGTACCACATTGCCGAAGTGAACCAGATGCAGGTACAGGCCGACGTGGGTATAACCTTCGCTTCCCAGCTCCGCAGTATCCTTCGCCTTGACCCAGATGTGATCCTCATCGGTGAGATACGGGATCAGGAAACCGCCGTCATCGCCACCCAGGCCGCCCTTACGGGACACCTGGTGTTGACGTCTTTGCACGCTAATGATTCGGTTTCCGCCATGCTGCGTCTGCGGGAGTTGGGCGTGCCGGCCTACCTCATCGCCTCTTCCGTGGCAGGGATAATCTCCCAGCGGATGGTCCGCTCGGTTTGCTCCAACTGCCGGGAAGTACAGGCAAGACCCCTCGCGGAGCAGCAGGCTTACGCCAGCGAACTGAACCAGCAACGGGACCGGTTCGTCTACGGGTCTGGCTGCAACGTGTGCGCCCAAACCGGTTATTACGGCCGTACTGGGGTTTTCGAGATCATGACCATGTCCGACCGGATACGCCAGCTGTTTTTGGAAGACGCATCCCGAGGCGACCTCCTGGCCCAAGCGTTGGAGGACGGCATGACTGAGCTTCGCCGGGACGGGATGTTGAAGGTGGAACAAGGAATCACGACCCCATACGAAATAATGCGCGTCCTGTTTACCCTCGACTCATCATCGGAAAATTCGTTGTCGGAGGAGTCCCTCTCTATTCCAACGGACATAGCTCCGTCGAGCATGGCTCAAACGGGCACGGTTCAGACCGATACGCTTCGAACGGGCGCCGGGAAATCGGAAGCCGCGGATATGGGAACCTCCGCATGAAGTTTCAATACGTGGCCTACACGACCCTAGACGGCGTTATCAAGGGCGAGATCGACGCGCCCAACGAGACGGAAGCCAACGCGGCCATTGCCCTTCAAGGCTACAAGGCTTTGAGTGTAGATCCCGTTCGCCGCCTACCCCCATTGGAGGAGATTTTCCCCTCCCTTTTCAAAACAGGAACCGCCGATCTGGTTCGGTTTTCCCGCCATCTGGCCACCATGGTGCGTGGTGGCAGCAGCCTGCAACGGGCTCTGGAGATGATGCAGTCGGAAACCAGCAACCGGGTGATGCGCAAAACCATCCAAGGTGTGCGGGAATCCCTGGATCAGGGAGGAAGCCTCACCGATGGTTTGTCCCTCTATCCCAGGGTTTTCGACACCCGCTATATCAGTGTGGTTGAGGTCGGCGAATTCACCGGCAGCCTGGCCCCTGCCCTAGTATTACAACGACGGATTACCAAATATGTTGTCTTACCCTTCGTATTCGGCTGCCAGCGGGCTATCACGGTAGGCTCATCGCATCACGTTGTCAGGTTCAAATCATTCTCGAAAATCGCCCTGC
>DAOUHE010000038.1:0-4893 GCA_034428715.1 Dehalococcoidia bacterium
GTGGAAATGATCCGGCTGTTCACCACGTCCTGCACCGTGATGGGGTCCCGGAACAGCGCCTCAGGGTTCAAGGAGGCGTGTTTGCGCGCCGCCACGGCCACCTCGGCCAATTGCTCCGAGGTGGTGCCGTAAAGATGCATATGGCGTTGGGCGATCATGGCGTATAGGCCGACTGTGGTCAAGCCGTACAACTCTTCAAAGCTATCGGGCGAGGGGTCCAGCCTGGGGTGGCCAAACCGGGCCACTCCACCGGTGCCCACGGATATCCCTCCCGAGCGGGCCAGGCTGCTGTAGGTGATGACGGCGCAGTTTATCCGCCCGGCGGCGATGGCGTTGAGCGCGGGGGAAAGGTGGAACTCGAAGGAGCCGCCACCCACGGTGGTGTTGTCCACCATCTTTGGGTACATGTCCAGGTAATCGGCCAGGTTCAGCCCGCTGTTGCGGATATTCCCCGCGGTTAGCAGGCCATCCACGTCGTTCTTGGTTAGGCCGGCATCCTCCACGGCTTTAATAACGCTCTCGCCCTGGACCTGCAGCTCGCTCTTGTCGGGAGCATAACGGGTGATGTGCTCGTGGATACCGACAATCGCCGCGGCCCTTTTAAGATCGACGGTAGGCATGGGTCAAGCTCCTCTCGGGTCGTTATTCTAACCGGTCACCCGCCGTAATTGAGGTTGTGGTCCCGCATCAATATCGTCTGGTCTTCCGTCCTGACTCCCGCTTCCAGGACCTCGCCCACGAAGAGGGTGTGGTCGCCCTGGGCCACTTCGCCGACCACTTTGCACTCCCACCAAGCCGGCGAGTTGGTGAACAGCGGGCAGCCGGTCTCCGGGCCGTCCTCAAAGTTCTCGCCGCCGATGGAGTTGCCTTCCCGTTCGTTGGACTTGAAAAAGGTGAAGGCGGTGTTGATCTGGTCTTTACCGATGACGTTGATGGCAAATTGACCGGTGTCCTTGATGTGCTGATGGGCGCCGGAGTCGGCCTTGACTCCTACGGCGATCAATGGCGGAGCGAAAGATGCCTGGGTGATCCAGTTGACCGTGGCAGCGCTTATGTCCTGGCCCTGCTTGGCTTTAGCCGTCAAGATGAACATGCCGTAGGGAATCATGCGTAATGCGGTCTTTTTCGCGTCCTCGTCCATTTTGGCACCTCCCTCAGGATTATTGTCGTTGGGATTTGGATCCATTCCGGCCGTTCAGGCCAGGTTTTGGTTAATATGGCGCACGTCTGTTGGGATGACAAGACAGACAAGGCTATGGAGACTGGCCTCGCTTTCTAAGCGGCCAGATTCCAGATATAGTAGGGCCGGATATCTGGCGGCGTTTAGGCGCCCTAATCGAACACCAAAAACATTGGAGGAGACGCATGTTGGCATTTCTGGGTGGCACCGGTCCCGAGGGCCGAGGGTTGGCCCTGCGGATGGCGCTGGCCGGAGAAGAGGTGATAATTGGATCCAGGGACGCATCCAGGGCAGACGCCGCCGCCCAAGAGCTGCTTCAGGCGGCGCCAGGAGCTCGGATCCAGGGCGCCGAAAACGGCGGTGCCGCAGCCACCGCCCAAATTGCCTTCCTCACCCTTCCCTATGAAGGACAACGCCCCACGCTGGAGGCTCTTGGTGATGCGTTGGACGGGAAGGTGGTGGTGGACGTTATAGCTCCTATGGTATTCCAACGGGGACGAGGAGCCAGCGCCCTTGAGGTCGAAGCCGGTTCCGCCGCCCAGGAAGCCCAAGAGCTTTTGCCCAATGCCCAAGTGGTGGCGGCCTTTCAAAACGTCAGCGCTGAGGAATTGCAAGAGCCGGCCACCGTGATGGACGGTGACGTGGTGGTCTGTTCCGACCACGCGGACGCCAAGGCTCTGGTGATGGATTTGGTCCGAAAGATACCAAACCTTCGCCCGGTGGACGGCGGCGCGTTGGCCAACGCCAAATACGTGGAGCAGATCACGCCGCTGCTGGTCAACATCAACCGCATCCACAAGATACACGCCGGCATCAGGATCGTCGGCCTATAACAAATAATTATCAGGTGGTCGAGCCAACGGAAGATAAGATTCGAAGATCAATTGAGGGGGTAACCACATGCCCAGAGAGATAATAAGGTTGGAAGTCCCGGCAGGTTTGGGGTTGGTACAGGGCCAGTGGCGCTTTGGCCCCGGCCTGGTGCCCGGAGAGGCCAACGAAGGCCTGGTTTCCCAGTTGGCCGGCAGCCCGGCACGCCTGGCCGATTACGACGATTCCGCTTGGCAGGCGATCGACGACATCGCTAAATGGCACTCCCGGGGCCTGACCTTCGCCTGGTACCGCACTAAGGTGACCCTGCCTGCGGCCGTGGAAGGGCGAGACATCCAGGGCGCGCGTTGTTTGTTTGAGACCTGTATCGACGACTACGGCGAGGTCTGGATCGACGGTGAATGCAACCGGGAGAAGGGCACGGTACAGGGATTCAACATTCCACAGCGAGTGGTGATCAGCGCCGAGCCCAAAGCCGGTGACCAACATACCATCGCCTTGCTGGCCGCCAATGGCCCTCTGGCCGCTCCCGGCGGCGCGGTGTTCGTACGCTACGCCACCCTGGCCTTCGAGTGGCGTGAGGCGGGATACTGAGCTCTGGTTGTTCTAGCCGTGATATTCAACAGTTCCGGGATGAGCCTAACGCTCAATTACCGGTAAAGGCGCTCGGGCTCAACCCCATGCGAAAGCCCGAGCGCGCCGGGAGGGTATGTTGCCTACTGTTGGAGGTCTTACTGCCGTGGTAATCGATGTTGCTGATCTCAACCTCACAGCAACGTTTTCGTCTGCAGTGCTTGGGGTCTCCCCAGGGGAGCGAATCAGGAATTACCGAATCATCGGTCCGCGTATCGGCGTTCCTGCCATTCTGCTCCAGGAGGAACTCTTCACCAAAATTAGCTCCTCCATGCACCCTTACCGCAACTATGTCGTGACTGGCAGGTGAAAACATTTATAATATGACGCCCCGTCTTATTGCGATTCCTGTAGTATCGTTGATGCTAAATTATTGAGGGACCGCCACATTGGAGACAGATATGACGAGACTGAATTTAGGAAAAATCCCTAGAGTGGCGGCTATTCGCGCAGCCCTGGTTGCGATAGTCGCCCTGGCCACTCTGACAACTTTGTGGGCCGTACCTCATCCGGCAGCCGGGTCTACCCCCGCCGCTATTGGTGCCCGCCTTGCCGAGGCGCCGTCTGATGGGACCGTGAAGGGGCACCAGAAGGTATCCGGCACAGAAGGTGGCTTCACCGGACCCCTGGATGATTTTGATCTGTTTGGCACATCAGTTGCTAGCCTGGGTGACCTGGACGGCGATGGTGTTACCGATCTGGCGGTGGGCGCGTTTAGCGACGACGATGGTGGCTTTAACCGGGGCGCTGTGTGGGTATTGTTTATGAATGCCGACGGGACCGTGAAGTCGGAGCAGAAGATATCCCACATTGCCGGAGCATTCACCGGTCCCCTGGATGATTCCGATGGATTCGGCGCTGGCCTAGCCAACCTGGGCGACCTGGATGGCGACCTGGTCTCGGATCTGGCAGTGGGTGCGGAAGGTGACGATGACGGCGGCCCCGATCGGGGTGCGGTGTATGTATTGTTTATGAATGCCAACGGGACCGTGAAGTCGGAGCAGAAAATATCCAGCACTGCCGGCGGCTTCACTGGCACGCTAGCGCAGGATGATTTTTTTGGCTCAACCCTAACTAGCCTGGGCGATTTGGACGGCGACGGGGTTTCGGATTTGGCGGTGAGCGCGGTTGGGGAGGACGATGGCGGGGCCCGAAGAGGGGCTGTGTGGATTTTATTTATGAACTCCGATGGGACTGTCAAATCGCACCAGAAGATATCCGACACTGAAGGAGGCTTTACCGGAACCCTGGATGATATCGATGCGTTCGGAGGATCGCCAGCAAGTCTGGGCGATTTAGACGGCGACGGGGTCGTGGATCTGGCGGTGAGTGCCGATGGCGACGACGATGGCGGCAATGGCCGGGGTGCAATGTGGATTCTGTTTATGAATTCCGACGGCACTGTGAAGTCACACCAGAAGATTTCGGACACGGAAGGTGGATTTTCCGGAGTCCTGGATGATGGTGATTCTTTTGGCATATCCGTAGCCAACCTGGGGGACCTGGATGGAGACTTGGTCCCGGATCTGGCCGCGGGCGCATTCGGTGACGACGATGGCGGTGCCAGCCGAGGAGCGGTGTGGGTATTGTTTATGAATTCCGACGGGACCGTGAAGGCAGAGCAGAAGATATGGGACACTGCTGGCGGCTTCACGGGAATCCTGGATGATATTGACTTGTTTGGCAGATCAGTAGCCAGCCTCGGCGACCTGGACGGCGACGGGGTTTCAGACCTGGCGGTTGGCGCATCCTTTGACGGTGACGGCGGCGCAGGCCGGGGAGCGGTGTGGATTCTGTTCCTGAAGGCTGACCTGTTCCTTACCGGTCCCACGCCAGGGATAGCCGGTGTGGTTAACACCCTGGATGTCGCGGGCGCAACTCCTGGGGCCACAATCCATTACGTATTTGGGACAGCGGCAGGCTCGACGGCTGTACCGGGATGTCTAGGGGTGGCAGTTAGTATCGGTGACCCCGAGGTGCTGGGTACCCAAGTTGCCGACGCCGGGGGCAACGCCAGCATTAGTCAAACGGTTCCTGCTGGAGCAGCTGGGAAAACGGTGCTTCTCCAGGTGGTTGAGCAATCAATCTGCCGCGTTAGTAACCTGGTGATCCACACCTTTAACTAGTAGTCAGTCAAACTTGATATTAATGGTAACGTGAAAGATTGAGCAAAAGAGCTACCCTGACTCTGGATAGTGTTGATGGGAGGCGGTGGTATGGTCAGGGAAAAGTATGGAGTCCGGCTGACG
>DAOUHE010000039.1:0-11783 GCA_034428715.1 Dehalococcoidia bacterium
ATATGAAAACGGGGAATTTGAGCGAATCAGGCCGCATTTGATGCCCTTGGAATGCGGGATTATATTTGACGGTATCCCAGAAGGAGCTATATCCAGGAAAGTTGGTTTGATCTGGGGAATCCCGGTTAACAATGCGGCAAAGATTGCGCCAAGTGCTCCACCTAAAATCAAGCTAATGGTAACTATGATGAAACTCTGTTTCTTCATCATGATTCCAGCTAGTAGCGCACCTACCACCACTGCTAGAATAATTCCAATCAACGGATCAATCAAGGTGGGCCACCTCCCTATCGCCCTGCATGGTTCACAGGGGTGACATCGATCGTCCAAAAGTTTAAATTGGTGCACCCTAAGCGCGTAACGTCAAGCCGTTCGGTTCCGCCCGGGTTATACCGTATTCCAATGCCGTTTGCGTCAGCCTATGTCTCACCGGCGCGGCGGGCGTCGGCCCTCCAATTGTCTGGGCTTGGGCCACGGTCGATGAGTATATCGATCACCGCCGGCAATCCTGACGCCTGGGCCTGGCGGATGGCGTCGGGGATGTCTTTGGAGTCGGAAACCTGAATCCCGAACGCCCCGAATCCCCGGGCCACTGCGGCGTTATCGGTGGTGACGAATTCCGAGGCGATACGCCGGTCTTCGGGCTGGTGTTGACGCACCATGCCCAGGGCTCCGTCGTTGAACACGACACAGATGATGGGGAGGTCGTATTGCACGGCGGTCGATAGGGCGTTCACCACCATCATGTAGCCGCCGTCGCCGGTGACGGCAACCACCGGGCGGTCCCGATAGACCAGCTTTAGGCCCACCGACGCTGGCAAAGCCCAACCCATGCCCGCGGTGCCGCCCGGACAGAAGAAGGTGTTGGCCTGGCGTGACTTGTAGAAGTGGGCCATCCAGGTCCGGTTGTTGCCCGCGTCCAGGGCGAAGATCGTTGATGGGTCCAGGCACGCCTGCAACTGGGCCACCAGGCGTTGGGGTGTGACCGGTGAGCTGTCCCGGTGCATCTCGGGGTCGTCAAAAAAGCCTGAATCCTTTTTCATTTCTGGAATGGCGCCGGCCCACGCCTGCCGTTTGGATGAGGTGCTGGAAGCCGCCTGGGACGATGCTTCCACCAACTGGGTCAGGATACTGCCGGCATCGCCGATGAGACCCAGTTCCACCGGGAAGGTCCAACCGGCGTTGCGGTCGTCGATATCGATCTGGATGATCTTCTGCCGCCGCGGGTCGAACGTGTTGGGCCTTTCCCGCACGGTGTCCTGAGGGGTCAGTTTGGCTCCGACCACCACCACCACGTCGGCCTCGCCCACCGCCTTATTGGCCGCGTCTTGGCCGTAAACTCCAACCATGCCTAGGGACAGTGGGTGGGTCTCGGCGATGGCGCTCTTGCCTTTGTAACTGGTGGTCACGGGCATTCCCCACATCTCGGCCAGTTGTTGCAACTGAGCGTGGGATTTCGACAGGTGCACCCCGTTGCCCGCCACCAGCACCGGGCGGCTGGCCTGGGAGAGTATCTCTATGGCCCGGTCGATGTCCTGGGGAGCGCTCTGGGGTTTCGACGTGTTCAAATATCCCGCCGTGTCGTGGATGAAGGGAGGCGATTCGAGGTCCACTTCGCCGCCGATGGCCGCCGAGCGCATGACCACAGCCGCCGGTCCCGGCCGCCCGCTGGTGGCGTGTTTGATCGCCAGTTGAGTTCCGATGGCCGCTTCTTTGGGATTGGTGGCCAGTGTGGTGTATTTGGTCATGGCTTTGAAGATGGACGGCAGGTCAATGCTGCCGTATTCACCGGCGCCCGATTGGTTGGCGGCGTGCATGGCTACTCCACCATCGGAGGTGTCGGTGAGTACCAGCATAGGCGAGCTGCTTAGCATGGCTTCCATTATTCCGAAGGTAGCGTTGGAGCCGATAAACAATCCCTGGCCCATTACCACGGCCGGTTTGCCCGTGGCGCGCCCCGTGGCGTCGGCCATTATCGCGGCCGTCTGCTCGTGGCGGCACAGGATGGTCTTGATCCGGTCGTCTTTTCCTACGAGGTAGTTAAATATCTGGCCGGTGCCGCCGCCGGGTATCCCGAAAACGTATTCGATCCCGGCTTCCTCAAGGAATTGAATTATCATCTCACTGGAGCTGGGCATGGGGCCTCCATAGCATGATCGACAGTTGGGGTTCTGGTGGGATCCTATGAACGGCGGATTTGCAGTCTCGCTAGGGTCTCCGCCGGCTGGGGCGATGATACATTCCGGCTTGGACACGGTCAACCTAGACACCGCCTCCGCGTCAAAAGGGCTCCGCCTTCGGGTTTAAGCGCGCCGCGTTGGGCTAATGGGCTTCTATTCCGTTGACCAAGACACTCTAGTCGCTTAGAATCCCAGCAAATTACATAACTTGAGCGTCAAAATATTTAATCTGGAGGAGACATGCGAGCAGGAGATGCCCTGGTCAAAGCCCTGGAAGCGGAAGGCGTCAGCTATATTTCCGGTTTTGCCGGAGGCGGTATGGCGCCGCTGTTCCCTGCCCTGAGGGAATCGGAAACCATAAAGTTGTTTGCCGCCCGCAACGAGCGATTGGGGGTCGAGATCGCCGACGGTTACGCCAGGGCGACGGGCAAGGTGGGTGTTGCCGCCACCGGGACCGGTCCCGGGGCCACCAACACCCTCACCGGTATCGCCGGCGCCTTCGCCGATAACATCCCAGTGTTGCTTTTAATGGGCCAGCACCCCCTGCGCAACCTGGGCAAGGAGTACCAGCAGGAGGTCTCGTCCAGCATTTTTGACACGCTGGTGAAATGGAAGGGAACCATAACAAGGGCCGATGAGGTGTCCACCATCATGCGCCGGGCCTTCACCAACTTGCGCTCCGGTTCGCCCGGACCAGTGGTGATTGAGATGCCCCAGGACGTGATGAATTCCGAGGCGCCCGACGAGGCCTTTGCCTACGAACCGGTGGGTCCGGGGCGCCGCCCTGCCGCCGACCCCAGGGACATCGAGAAAGCTGCCGACCTGCTGGTCCAGGCCAAGTATCCAATACTCAACCTGGGCGGCGGAGTCCTTTCTGCTGACGGCGCCGAAGAAGCCAAGGAACTGGCGGAACTACTGTCAATGCCCGTGGCCACAACGTTGGTGGGTAAGAGCGTTTTCCCCGAAGACCACACTCTGTCCCTAGGGCTGGGCGTCTATCCCCGCAGCAAGTACGCCTCGGGCCCCGCCCTGCACATAAACCGCAAGGCCGACGTTGTCCTGGCCCTGGGTAACTCATACCGCATGCCCAACGGCACCGATGGGCGTCCCATCCCCGAAGGCGTGAAATTGATTCATGTCAACGCCGACGAGGGGGATTTGAATAAAACCTACCAGGCGGATGTGGCCATTTTGGCCGACGCCAAACTGGCCCTGCAGGACCTGCTTATAGCTGTGAAAGACAGGCTCGGTCCGGGCCGTGGCGGGTTGAAAGAAGAGGTGGTGGCGGAGATCCAACAGGCCAGGGACAAGTGGTTGGGCGAGTGGATGCCCACCTTTACCGATACGTCTACACCCACCAACGGCTACCGGGTGATCTATGACCTGATGCAGGTTATAGACAAGGACAAGACCATAGCGGTGCACGACGCCGGAGGCAGCCGGGGATACCTAAGCCCCTTCTGGGTGGCCACCAAGCCCCGCAACTACATCGGCATGGGCGGCATGGCGGCCATGGGGTGGTCCATGGGCGGGGCCGTCGGAGCCAAGCTGGGCCGGCCCGATCACCTGGTGGTGCACCTGATTGGCGACGCCTCCTTCGGCATGACCGGCATGGATCTGGAGACGGCCGTGCGCATGGGGCTGCCCACGTTGACGGTCTTGATCAATAACGGCGGCACCGGTGGTGGGATCATGGGCATGGATCGTCCCGGTGGAGTTCCGCCGGCCTTTGCCCAACTGGGGGGCAATTTCAGCCAGGTGGCCCAGGGTTTGGGCGCCTACGCCGAGAGGGTGGAACAGCCCGGAGATTTGACCGAAGCCTACCGGAGGGCTATCCGGGCTACCGAGAACGGCCAGGCTGCAATGGTCGAAGTCATGATAAAACCCATGGGAACCCCCAATCTGCCCGACGACTGGTCGTTGTAGAACGCGAAGGCTTTTATAGGATACCCATGAAAAGCATCGAAATAGACCGTGATAAGCGGCTTAAGGAAGAGCCCCAAAAGGGCCACAACCGGTGGCACCCAGACGTGACTCCCGTATTGGAAGCTGACCCCTGCGAGGAAGTGGTGCTGGAGACCAGGGACGCTTCCGACAGCCAGGTTAAACCCCACATGACGGTGGACGACATGGGCGGGTTGGATACCAAAGTGGCCCATCCGTTGACCGGTCCGGTTTACGTGAAAGGGGCCGAGCCTGGCGACCTGCTGGAAATAGAGTATCTGGACATCGTTGCCCAGCCCAGAGGGTGGACCCGCTTCCGGCCCGGCTCAGGTTTCCTGCGGGACATTTTTACCGAACCATACCTGGTTCATTGGGAGATGAATGATGGTTGGGCCACCTCTCCCCAGTTGCCTGGGGTCCGCATCCCCGACGGCTCGTTCATGGGCACGGCGGGCATAGCCCCTTCCCCGGCTCAAATGGATGAGTGGACCCGGCGGGAGGCGGACCTGATGGCCCGGGGAGGCATTGTCGCGCCGCCTGACCCGGAAGACGCCGTTCCCAGCGGAGGCGCCATCGCCAACGAGGGCCTGCGCACGATCCCACCCCGGGAAAACTGCGGCAACGTGGACATCAAGCAGTTGACCAAAGGCTCGAAGCTGTTCATTCCGGTTAACGTGGAAGGGGCTCTATATTCCGCCGGGGACGGTCACTTCGCCCAGGGCGACGCCGAATGCTGTATCACGGCCATCGAAATGGGCGCCACCGCCAGCGTACGGTTCGCCATTCATAAAGGAGAAGCCCAGCGGCTAGGGATGAAGATGCCCCGGTTTTCCCATGCCGGCTATTTTCTTCCGCCCGAATGGGCAGCGCCCCGGAACTTCATCGCCACCATGGGGATGCCCATACGGGATGACGGCACCCAGGAAGGTGAGGACCTGACCCTGGCGGCCCGCAACGCGCTGGTCAACATGATCGACCTGCTTCAGGAACGGGGATGGAGCCGGGAGCAGGCCTACATCATTTGCAGCGTCGCCGTGGACCTACGGATAAGCAATGCGGTGGACCTGCCCAACGTGACGGTTTCCGCGTTTCTGCCCGAAGATATTTTTCAGGGATAGATTGGGTGGATCTGCTGATCCTTGCGTTAGTTGCTAAACATCGTGAAAAGCCAGGCGAGAGTAGAAATCCCCCTTAGTCCCCCTTTGCAAAAAGGGGGAGAAAACCCACCCTTTCGCAAAGGGGGGGGATTTAGTCCGGCTGGTCTACATATTGTCAGGTTTTGTGGCCTATGCAAGGCTCAATAGGTAAAACAACGGGCGGGGCAGGGCAGGAATTGCCTATATTGTCACCAGAGGCCCGTAGCGGCGTTTTTCTAATTGCATCGGTGTTCTGATACCTAAACGGGGTTAAAATTCCCCCAAAAAACGCTTGACGAAACTCTAAGGCCCATGTTGGTGAGAGATCGGGGTGACAAGGGGAATAAGCAAAGCCGGGGCAGCCGTCGTCGACGACGGCTGCCCCGGCTTTAAGTCTCTGGGATATTTTTGGGGTTAGCTGGCTCGCTTGACTTCCAGGGTCTCGCCGGGCGCGAGGGCGACGCGGCGTACATTTATACCAAGCTTCAAAAGCCAGTAGCCCAGGGTGGCTTTGCTCACGCCTAGTGCCTCGGCGGTGCTGGAAAGGCCAATCTCGTTGACCATCTCGGGAAGAAGACGCTCTAGGGGACGTTGGTGTTCGGTCTCTACGCGCTGCATCAGTTTAGTCTTTCTGGCCAAAGTGTACCTCCTGTGCAACCTTTGTGTATCGTTGCATTTCTAATCCGCTTATAATCTAGCACCAATATTAACCATTTGTCAAGACGAAACACAAAGGTTTGCTTAAATTTGTTTAAGACGTTTCACATATAATATTGGAACCGTTTCACGTTCCTTGATTCACGTTCCTTGATTCACGTTTCTGATCGAAGGTTTTGATCGTTGCGGTCGCGGCGTGCTTACGCTGGGCATGCAGGTTATGCTCGATATGAGATGTACCGATGTTTGGGCTGCCGGGCGGCTTATACCCCGGCTTTGGGCTGCCGGGCGGCTTATACCCCGGCTATATATAGATGGAAAGTAAATGCATGAAATAGAAGCCGTATTTATATCCATAATCAACCAGTTCTACGACACAATTGGCTGGGGCGGGGTGGTGTTTTTGATGGCCGTGGAGAGCGCTGGGATTCCGTTCCCAAGCGAGTTGATCATGCCGCTGGCGGGTTGGTTCCTGGTGGAGGCCAAGGGTGGCGGCTGGCCCCTGTTGTTTCTGGCCGGGTTCTATGGCGCCCTGGGCAACCTCCTTGGTTCGTGGGTGGCTTATTGGGTCAGTCTGAAAGGCGGTCGGCCCTTATTACTGAAATACGGTAAATATGTACTGATTACAAGGCACGAGATCGAGCGCACTGAGGCATGGTTCGCCCGGTACGGGGAATGGGCGGTCTTCTTTTCCCGTCTGCTGCCGGTGGTCCGAACTTTTATCAGCATCCCCGCCGGCATCGCCAGGATGAACTTCTGGAAGTTCAGCATCTACACTTTCGTTGGTTCCTTCCCCTGGAGTTTGGGTCTGGCTTATATAGGGGTCCGGGTTGGGGGAGATTGGGATGCCATGCGGTCGGTGATGCGGCCTTTCGATTACCCGATCCTGGCTGTGATCATCCTGGCTGGGGTATGGTTTGTGGTCCGAAGGATCAAAGAGCTCCGGGCCCAATAAGGGCCGGATCCGGCACGGGCTAGAAACGCCCATCTAGCGCCAACCTGTTTGACTCCGGGTTGACCCTAACCTATTCTTGATACAGCCATTCGATTACGGATCAACGCTATGAAGCTGCCAAGCATCAGTGACGTTTACCGGGCCAAAAAAACCATCGCACCCCACATTCCCAGAACTCCCCTCCACTTTTCCGCCGGCCTCAGCGAACTGCTGGACGCCCAGGTTGATTTAAAACACGACGAGCATTTGCCCCTGGGCGCTTTCAAGGCCCGGGGCGGCATCAACCTGTTGGCCAATCTTAGCCAGGAAGAACGCGGCCGGGGAGTCATCACGGCGTCTACTGGCAACCACGGCCAATCCAGCGCCAGCGCATGCCGGCTCTTCGGCGCCAGGGCCCCTCATCGTCTTGCCCGAGGGGGCCAATCCCCTGAAAGTCGCCGCCATGAAGGCATTGGGCGCGGAACTGGTCTTCCACGGTGAGAACTTCGACCAGGCCAGGGCCCATTGCGAGCGGCTGGCGGCGGAGGAAGGTTATCGTTATGCGCATCCGGCCAACGAGCCCTTGTTGATCGCCGGAGTAGCCACCCAAACCCTGGAAGTGGTCGAAGATCTGCCCGATGTGGAGGTCATCCTGATGCCCTTGGGTGGCGGTAGCAGCGCCGCTGGTGCCTGCCTGGTGGCCAAGTCCATCTCATCTGATATAAAGGTAATAGCAGTCCAGTCAGAGTCCGCCCCCGGAGGATACCGTTCATGGAAGTCGGGACGGTTGGTGGAAGACGTGAATCAGACCTTCGCCGAGGGTCTGGCCACGGCGTCGGGATACGAGCTGCCCCAGGCCATCTTGAAGGCGCATCTGGACGATTTCGTCCTGGTCAGCGACGACGAGATACGCTGCGCCATCGGCCTGTTGATTGAGAAAGCCCACACCTTGGCGGAAGCGGCTGGAGCGGCCGCCACGGCAGGCGGGGTGAAGATCAGGGAGTCCCTAATGGGCAAGAAGGTGGCCATCACCGTCAGCGGCGGCAATATCACCTTAGACCAGCTAACGGAAGCGGTAAAAGTGTACCGCGAGCCCAGCTAGAAGTCTGGCCGGAAAGCCATTTGCCTGGTTTCGGGCTACGCCAAACAGACGTATTACAGTCTATTATGGGATGATAGTGTCTGTATTACGTTTTAATGACCCACTATTACATCGATAATCGACGTTAAAAAACGATGTCTTGGGGAGAATCGGGGTTTCCGGCCAGACTTCTAGAGGCCACTGCGGATTCCTCTGAAACCCGTAGATGTGCCCTTCGACATGGCTGGGATGAACCGGCAGATAGAATTCACCGAATCGCAGATTTAACTGGACTCTAGCCGAACCAGGCGTTCGCCGATGTCGCGTATCCGATTAACGATAGCTCCGGAATTGGGACCAGGGTTCCCGTCCATCGAAACAGCCCGTGAAACTGGCTCGTGAAATCAGCCCAGAAATCGACTTACCTGGTCTCTGAAAAATAACGGGCCAGCTCGTCCCGGGGGAACTCCGGCAAAGGTACTTCTCCTTCCCGTCCGATCATTTGCAAACCCTCTTCCTCGGCAAGCATCTGGCCAATCTCATATCCGTCTATGCCCCCGCTTTCCAGCGCGGATAGCAGCCGGGGCACGTCTCCGGCCGGCAGGGTCACCAGCATGGCGCCCGAAGCCAAGAGGCCCAGAGGGTCTAGGTTCAACGCTGAGCAGATCTCACGGCATTCGGGCAGCACCGGGATGCTGTCTTCTTCCACCGCCACTCCCAAACCGGAGGCGACCGCAACCTCACGCAGTCCCGTGGCAATGCCGCCTTCAGTGATGTCGTGCAATGAATGTACTTGCACGGAGTCAATGGCGATACGAGCGTCGGATACTACACTTATACTTGGATTGGTTAAATATCCAGAGGCTATCTCAATGACTTCGGCCGGCACTCCCTTGGCTTTCAAGATTTGCGCCCTTTCCCTGGCCAGCAGAGCGCTGCCCTCAATGGCGATGCCCTTGGTGACCACCACGCTGTCTCCCTCCTGGGCGCCGCCGGTGCGCACCAACCGGTCCCTGTCCACCTCGCCCAGCATAGAGCCCATGACGATGGGGCGGTCTATCCCATAGGTGACCTCACTGTGGCCGCCCACCAGGCTGATCCCCAGGGCGTCACAGGCTTCCATCACCTGGTCAAAGACCGCCTCGCCTTCGTCTTCGGTGAATGATTCCGGCACCAGGATGGTGGCGAGAAACCACATGGGCTTAGCCCCGGTGCAGGCCACGTCGTTGGCGTTGACCTGAACGGCATACCAGCCGATGGAATCGGTGGCGAAGGTTATTGGGTCGCTCTTGACCACCAACAGGCGGTCTCCTATGTCAAGGGCGGCCGCGTCTTCGCCAACGCCGGGTCCCAATACCACCCGGGGATCGGATATCCTGTTTTTGGCGAGCATGCGTTCCAGCATACCGGCGGGAAATTTACCTAGCTCCAAATGCTTTCTCCGTGTATAAGTGTAATGACATACCCTGGTTGTGCTAGAGACGTTAGAAACGGCCTGCTTGCCCAAGTCTATCCTTACGCGGGATATGGATTTTTAGTCTAACATGCCCGGCGGCTGGTAAAACCGAAGGCCGGAATCACTCGTAACAATTGAGTAACCAGAAGAATTTTATGGATTGTTCAACCGGAGGAACACACCCGATGCACGAGGGGAAGACGTTTTTGGGTTCCGCAGATCGGTTGACCTAGCAATTAAGGAACGTTTGGCTGATGGTTTGCGAGGCAAAGGTCGCCTTGACACCCCAGAAGTATTTGCGTCAGAATTTCCTATAGCTAAATGATCGGCGGTCCAAAGCATGGGAGGAATTTTGAGATCTAGATTATGGTTGGTTACCTGGCTTGTACCGGCGATGTTTTTCATCATAGCTGGTTGTGGCGGAGGTGCTTCTGAAACCGCCGGTACGACGGCTACCACCTCTACCACCGCGCCGGCTACCCAAGAGCCCACTCAAAGCATTGGTGGCATCGGTGCTCCGCCCTACGTGTTCGTCGGAAAGGTATCCATCGATGGTTCGCCGGTCCCCGACGGCGCTGTGGTCACTGCTTTTATCGACGGAAAATCCGGTCCGGCGGCCCAGACGGAAGTCATAAAAGGCGACGGCAGTTACGTGCTGAAACTTGAACAGCCCAGCGGCAGCGATTACAAGGGGAAAGCGGTGACCTTCACCGTATCGGACCTGAACGCGTCCGCATCCGCTACATGGGAATTTGGCGGCGCCGACGAGGTCAACCTTAGCGTGTCCAGCGGGGCTGACACTTCCACGGCAACGGGTGGGGGCGAAGCCACGGACCTGGCGGCCCAGGGCCGGGACATTTTCGCCGACGGCGGCGGATGCGACGCTTGCCACACCGTCGAAGGGGTTTCCACCGGTATGGTGGGGCCCGACCTGACCCACATCGGCGGCCAAGGAGCCGAACGCAAGCCCGGCCTCTCGGCGAAGGAGTACATCACCGAGTCCATCAGGGACCCCGAGGCCTTCGTGGCCACCGGCGTGGAACGGGCCGTTCCGGGAATCATGACCCAGGGCATCACCGCCGGGCTCAGCGATGGCGAAGTCGACGCCCTGGTGGCATTTCTGCTGGACCAAAAGTACCCGGCGGTTGGGCCAACCGCCGGCCCAGGACCGGGTTGATCGTTGGCACACGAAAACCGCCATGGTCACTCCCACCGGATAGCCTTCCAAATCCGCCATCTACCGGGCGGGCGGCCGTTTACAAGCCACAAGGCGTCTGATAGCATTTGCCTTCGCGGTTGACCGGTTTGGTTACCTCTTTTTGAAATGCCGGTTGGCCGTTTGGCCCCACAACGTGGCGCGTTCGTCTAGTGGCCCAGGACACCGCCCTCTCAAGGCGGAGATCGGGGGTTCGAATCCCCCACGCGCTACCAAAAACCTTAAAACACTCCTAAATAGCTACGATTCGACGGCCTAACCCGCGGGGAGCTGCAAAATGAATGGTCGTCAAGCAGGTTTCCGGTCTCAGCCTATTTTCGGTCCGTGATGCCGGTAAAGGGTTCATTCTTAGCCTGCGGGCTAGCAACCGCTATGCCCCTTCCTACCTTGATGCCCTCGAGGCAGCCCTTGCTTTTCTCTCCTCATATGGGGAGGAAAACGACTGGCCGGCGGTGGACGGCGTCACCACCGCCCACATCGAAGAGTACCTGAATTACCTCCAGGACCGGCCGCGTTGGTTCGGCCAGCGCAACGACAAGGGTAAGCCGATCAGCCAGTCCTATGTCGAAACCCAATACCGCCGGCTAAGGCGGTTCTTTGGATGGCTGGTGGAACGGGGACATACCGAGAAAAATCCCTTTGCACTGATCCCTCATCCCCACGTCGATGAGCGGACCATAGCCACGGTCCCCCAAGACGAAGGCGCCGACTTATTGCGGATCCTGGACCCTGCTCTGTCCAGGAACCCCAGCGAGCGGTTCCGGATGCTCCGCAACCGGGCCATGATCTACGTCCTTTGGGATACCCCGGCCCGGCGCGCTGAGATGGCCAGCATGACCGTAAACGGCTTAGACTTGGACAGCGGGCTGATTCTGGTGATGGGCAAAGGCCGGAAAGAGCGGTGGATGCCCTTGGGGGCCGCAACGCTGGAGGCGTTGTGGGAGTACCTGACCCTAAGAGCCCAGCGGATCCCCGGGGATGTAAACGCGCTTTGGGTGAGCTCTGACGCCAGGCCAATGAAGCCGGCGGGTATTTACCGCGCGGTGAAAGTCATGGGTGAGCGTGTCCACGACTAAGGTGGACCCCATCAGTTGGACAGTATTGGAGCAATGTTAAGTGAGGGTCCCGCTGTCTTTCCAAGGTCTACCAATGCTCTGGTTGGCGGCCACCTCCTCTCTT
>DAOUHE010000040.1:0-16646 GCA_034428715.1 Dehalococcoidia bacterium
ACTCCTTCTAGCTGATGTACTTCGACCACAGCCGACCGGGCACGAGCCACGCCAAATAGCAACGCTGCAGCTTGATCGTCGGTAGCCGCCTCGGTTCCGGACGAGTCTATTTCTCGGGCGGCCAGGCCCCGGTCGAAAAAACCCAGGGCTTCTTCCCAGGCGTAGGCGGCCAGTGCCTGCTCGCCTGCCAGGAGGGAGTAACGCACCATTTTGGAAATACCGGTTGACGTCTGGGCTTCGGCGAAGTGGCGGGCTAGTTCAGCGGAATGGATCTCGGCGTCGTATCCGTACTGATCTTCCAACGCCTCGGCGATCCGTGCGTGCAGCCGCACTCGTCGCGTGGTGGTCAACTCCTCGGCCAAGGTCTGCTGGACCAGGGCGTGATTGAACTGAAAGCGCTCGGCCCGGCCGGATACCTCTTCGATAAAATGGGCGGACACAGCCTCATCAACTACCTGGAGCAATTGGTCCTCGGATCTGCCTTCGCTGAGAACATCCAGAAGCCGGAAATCAAACTCCCTACCGATGATTGATGCGGTTGTCAACGCCTCGATGCATTGCTCCGACAGACGGTTGAGGCGCCTGCCGATGGCATCGCGGACACCTTCGGGGATGATGCTGGCCCACTCTTCGTCATGGGTGATGTTCTCCGGGGTGACCTGGCGTGTTACCTCACCGACAAAAAACGGATTGCCATCAGTTCTGCTATGGACAACCTCCACATTTTCGGGGGTCAGGGTGACTTCGGCGTTGCCTTCGAGCAGTTCCCCCACCTCTTGGCGGGTCAGGCCGTCCAGTTGCACCCTGTGGAAAAGCTGCTCCCGAACCAGGGCTCCCAAGGTTTGAGACAGGGGGTGGCTGCGGGTTAGCTCGACGTCCCGGTGCGCCCCAAGCACCAGCATGGGGCTGCTGTCTATTTCTTGGGCCAGAAACTCCAGAAGTAGCAAGGACGACCGGTCGGCCCAGTGGAGGTCGTCCAAAACCAGCAGGAGAGGCTGATGTTGAGCCGCGTTCTTCAAGAAGGAGGTGATGGAATCGAATAATCGAAAGCGGGCCTGCTCCGGCTCCAGGGCCGGAGGCGTTCCCAGGTCAGGCAGTTTTTCCCGCAGATCGGGGATGATCTCGGCGATGTCGGCGGAGCCGGGCCCCAATTCAGCGGTAAGTTGTTCCGCATCGACCTGTTGGACATAGGCTCGTATGGCCTGCACCCAGGGCCAGTATGGCGGGGCGCCTTGCTCTTCGTAGCACCGGCCCCAAAGGACTTGGGCACCTCGTTGCTCAGCCAGCACGGCCAATTCCTGGGCGGTGCGCGTCTTGCCGATGCCAGGCTCGCCCACCAGCATCACGAGGCGCCCCTGTCCGGCCAGGGCATCCTCTAGGGCAGCGGTAAGCTCGGCAATCTCGTGTTGGCGGCCGACGAATAGTTGTTGCGACCGGCGCCAGGGCATCGAACTTCGTTCTGGTTGGGACGATGGCTCTGCCATGCGGTTAGTATAGTGGGGATGGAAAGGGCATTCCAGTGCCTCTTAAACCCGGAGTGGCTGGTTGGTCCGCATCTTTGTCATTAGGTGCCGACCCGTACGCATCATGATCAATTACAACATGCCTACAGCCTCTCCCCGGCCTCCCAGGTTATCAACAATTTCCAGTAATCTTCATACCACTGCGGGCGAAAGCCTTGACCCTCGGCGGCATATAGTCACCCTTACAGAAATCCGCGTCGCCAATCCCGTTCAAGGTAAGCCATTCGACAACCTCGGGGCGGGCGGATGATGCTAATGGCCATTTCGGATGCCGGGCATGGGAAACCCTACTCGCCGGTGAAGTGGGGCGGGCGTCTTTCGCGGAATGAGGCCGCCGCTTCGGCCGTGTCGTGTGAAGATCGGCGTGCGTAACCGATGGCGTGGGTCTCGTAGCGCAGTTGTTCCTCCAGGGTTGACTCTAAGCTGTGCTGCAGCACCCGTTTGGACATCTGCATAGCCAGCGGCGGCCAAAACGCTATTTGCCGGGCCAGCTCTTTGGCCTCATCCAGCAGCCGGTCCGCGATGGTCAGCCGGTCTAAAAGGCCAATTCGTTGGGCTTCCGGCGGATTCACATACCGGCTGGTGAAAACTAGGTCGAAGGCGCGGCTGGAACCTACTATACGGGGCAGGAAGTAGGACATACCCGAGTCCGGGCTGAGGTTGCGTTCGATGAACACCGTCTTGAACCGGGTGTTCTCGCAACCCACCCGAATGTCGCAGGCCAGGGCCAGGGACATCCCAGCACCCACGGCCACCCCGTTGACGGCGGCTATGGTGGGTTTTTCCAGCGCACGGCAAATCGTGATGGCCTGGCGTCCCACCCAGTGATACTCGTCTAGCATTTCTTGCCTGCTTTCAGATTCGCCGGATGCCCGGTTCGCGGTCAAGTCCACGCCGGAGCAAAACCCGCGGCCCTCGCCGGTCCAAATGACCGCGCGAATCTCGTCGTCGTTCTGCAGCTGATGGCATACATCCATCATCTCCAGATGCATATCGCGGCTGATGGCGTTGAGCTTTTCCGGCCGGTTAAGGGTCACCAGGGCTATCTGGCCATCCCGCTCTAAAGTCAGGTTTTCGTAAGGCATGGACGTTCGCTCCGGTTAGCTTTGGCTAGGCTTAATCCTGTCATTGCTTCGAAAGTACGGATTTCGGAGACCTCAGGCCATCCGAAGCGGAGGAATTTTCATCCTCGGTGGCGCCGGTGGCAACCGGCATGTTCGATTCTGAGGAACGAAGTGACGAAGAATATGGGGGCACCTCGGCAATCGTGCCACACCCCAGATTCTTCCCCGCTGCGGCCGGGTCAGAATGACATGTGTTAAGGCTGGATCAAAATGACATTTAGGGATGTGGCCTTACTTTTTGAAACCCTCTATTTACCGGGCCGGGTAGCGCGATAGGGTGTTCTCCTCCTTGGTCATGAACTCCAGTAGGGCGGGGCCGCCTTGGGCCATGACTTCCCGGGCCCGGCCAATGGCGGGGATTATCTCGCTGGGATCATCGATCCGTTCGCCGTAGCCGCCCAGGGCTTTGGCCAGGTTGGCATACTCGCCGTACAGATTAGTGAAGCCAAAGCGTTCGGTGGCCACCGGGTAGTTGCGGGCGTAACCGCTGAGGACGTGGTTGTTGAGCACGATGGTCAGAATTGGAATCTGGTGACGTACCGCGGTTTCAAGGTCCATACCTGACATGCCGATGGCCGCGTCGCCCATGATGTTGACCACCATCTTTTCGGGAGCGCCCAGCTTGGCGCCCATTGCCAAGCCCAAACCGTATCCCAATTGGGAGGAGTTCCCCCAGCCCAGGTATCCCCGGGGCACGATGGCCTCATAGAACGGTATGGTCTGGTCCCTGGGATGGCCCGAGTCGTGGGTGACGATGGTCTGAGCGCGGTCCACGGTGTGCATCAGATCCCAGATCACGCGGTAGGGGTTGATGGGAACCTCGTCTGAAGTCAGAAGCGGCATCCACTCCTCCAGCCACTCGTCCTTGACCCGCTTGACCTCGGCCTCCACCGAACCGTCGCCCTTGCGTCCTTCGGCTCCCGCCTGCTTGCCAACCTCTTCGATGAGTTGCCGGATCACCAGCTTGGCGTCCCCGATAACGGCGTGGTGGAGCTGTTGCTCTTTATTCAGGTCCTTCTCGTCCACCGTGCATTGGACCAACACCTTTCCGGTGGGGACGCCCACCGAAGCCAGGTTGGTGGTAAAACTGGTGCCGATCCCAAACACGAGGTCGGCCTTGTCCAGGAAGTGGCGGACCATTTTGGTCAACGTGCCCGCGCCGGTTCCCAGGGCCAGAGCATGGTTTTCAGGGAAGGCGCTTTTGCCTGTGTTGGTCGTGAAAACCGGCGTGTTCACCAACTCGGCGAACTCTCTGAGCTCGTCGGAAGCTTCGGCCCAGAGGATGCCCTGGCCCGCGTATATCACCGGATTCTTGGCTGCCAGAAGCGCTTTGACAGCGTCGGTTATGTCGCTGGGGTCGCCGGCGCTCCTATAGCCCTTCACGACGCGGTAGTCGAAGGCCTCTTCGGATATCTCCTCCTGGGCCACGTCGCCTGGAACCTGCACCATCACGGGGCCGGCCCGGCCCGATCGTAGAAATGTGTAGGCGCGGCGCATCATTTCCGGAATACGCTCGGCCTGGTTGACCTGGGTGGCCCATTTGGTGACGCCTTTATAGGCGCTGATGGCGTCGAAATCGGGAGACTGGCCCATCCGGTTGCGGGCGGTGCCTCCGGGTATCACCAGGATGGATGTGGATTCGGCATAGGCGTGGGCGATCCCAGCAAAGGCGTTTTCAACGCCCGGTCCGGACTGGGTGACCACCACGCCGGTGCGCTTGCCATTGGTCACTCTGGTATAGCCGTCGGCCATATTGACTGTGGTCCGCTCGGTTCGCGACATGATGGGCTTTATACCCGCGATGGCGGCGGCTTCGATCAGCGGATTGGCGGGATAGCAGAAGAGGTATTCGGTGCCTTCCATTTTCAGGATGTTGGCGATGGCCGTGTTCCCTTGCATTTACTTCCTCCTCGAATCAGAGCGTTTTCCACAAGGCCCAGATGCTATCTCAAAGTCTTTGACGACCATGGTTGGGCCCTTCGACAAGGTCAAGGCGAACGGTACTGGAGTCTCCTTCCGTTCGTGGTGAGCCCGTCGAACCACTTTACCGATTGGAACTTGGATGAAATCAAACCGGCAATACCGGCTCGGTCCTCTGTTCTGACAGGCTGACCTCGAAGGCGTTAAGGAAAAAGCAGGTCTGGGCGTAATGCCCCATGAGGGCCGTCAGTTCCACCAAATGCTGGGCGCCAAACTGGTCCACCGCTGCCTGAAATGTAGCCTGGCTGACCTTGTGGTTGGCGTAATATTCCTGGGCATAGTTCACCACGGTAGATTCTTCAGCGCTCATGGACGGCAGTGGCTTTTTATCCCGGATGGCGTCCACCAACGCGTCGTTGATCCCCTCCCTACGGGCCGCAGGCGCATGGGCGTTCCAAACGTAAGCGCAGTCGTTGGCCCGGGCGGTAGTGATGATGGCCAATTCTTGGATCCTCTTCGGAAAGGTGGTCTCGTAACGAAGGTAACTGGTCAAGGGTGTCCGGCGCCGGGCAAACTCGGGACTATTGGCGGTGATGGACCCAGGGCCTCCGGTTATGGGGCCTCCGTTCTCCTTGGTCACCTCATCGTAAGCTTCCTGAAACTCCGCGGCCACCATGTCTCGGGTTACCACTGGAACACGTGCCATGATTCTCTCCTTCAAAATAGCGGCATTCCACCGCCGAAACCCAAATTTACTTAACTAGAATCCTAAACCAAGCCAACGGCGCCAGGCTTCAGACCGGCAGCAGGGGCTCGGGGTGTTGCTCCGGCAACGTAACGTCAAAGGCGTTTAGTATGAACGATGTCTGCGCGTAATGTCCCATCAGCATTGTCAACTCCACCAGGTGTTGGGCGCCGAACTGGTCCAGCGCGGATTGGAAAGTTGCCGGGCTGACTTTGTGGGTCGAATAGAATTCCTGGCCGTAATCCACCAGGGCTTTCTCTTCGGGCGTCATTGCGGGTAACGGCATCTTGTCCCGGATTGCGTCCACCAAAGCGTCGTTCACCCCTTCCCTGCGGGCCGTAGCGGCGTGGGCCATCCAGGCGTATTGGCAATCCATAGCCCGGACCGCTATCAGGATGGCCAGTTCCTGGATCTTTTTTGAGAAAGTGGATTCCTTCCTCAGGTAGTCGGCCAGGTGGATCCGCCGCAGGGCCAGCTCCGGGCTGTTGAGCATCATGGGCCACGGCCCCCCGGATACCGGCCCTCCAATACGGCTAACCGCCTGGTCGAAGGCGTCCCGAAACTCCGCGGGAACCGTGTCTTTCGCGCCTGCCGGTATGCGTGCCATTACCCGTCTCCTGGCTTAAGTTGGCGGCGTTTGGCCGCAAGCCCTGAAAATCAATTGGGATTTGGTCAACCCGTAATCGAGGACTGAACGTTAGATGGGCCATCCTCCCACGGAAAGGTCCACACGGTAGCCTTCGGCATCCTTGATCAAGTGCTCACCCACGGCCGCCACGGAGTTGGCCACCGCTTTGGTCTCGGCCAGGTTCTCGATCTCGGCCACGTCTTCCACCTGAAACCCGAAGTGATTTATGCCCCAAGGCATGTCCTTGTTGCTGATAAGGGCCACCCCCACGAAACCGTCGGACAGATATACCGTGCCATTGGTTCCCCGGGATTTTTCCTCCATGCCGAACACCTTTTTGTAATACTCGGCTTCCTTGTCCCGGTCCTGCACATTGAGGGCGATGTGGCGAATCCTCGGACGTTCCATGCTGCTCTCCTTACATCAATGGAGTTTTCGGTACCGGTGTGGGATTCGGTGTCTGGTAGTTTTAGCAGACTTTGGAATCAGGCACAAGCGGCGGAACGCCACCGTCCCGGCCAACCAATGGGAATCGGCCTTGGATACAGTATTTCGGAGGCGGAGGGTCTACCGCGTCACATTGGTCTGCGTCATCCTGTCCTGTCCGCCTCCCAATGCCATTTTGAATGAAGTGAAGAATCTAAAATGACGGTAATAATCCATGACTTTAGATTCCTCGCCGCTGCGGCTGCCTCGGAATGACAGGTTGGAAGGCTGGCTCACCGTGAGGCCTGGGCAGCAACGGTGATTACTGATGCCCTACGTGAGCGGCCTAGAAGTTTTCGGGTCAATATCAGGAACCCGGAAATGGCGGCGGCCCTAACTTTCCGCCCTGGCCTGAAACTCCTTCCGGGCCTCGGACAGCAACGCGGGGTCGGCCAGCAGATCGCAGGCTGTCAGGGCCAGAGCCTTGGCGGTGAAAATGGCGCTTTCCTGGGCCAGGTCGGTCTTGGCCGCTGCGGTCATGGCCAGGGAATGGCCTGGGATAGGAGTTTCGCTGACGGCGAACCGCATAGCGAAGGACGGGACCACTTGGATGACGTTGCCGAAATCCGTGGAAGCGCCGCTTCCCCCGCCGGCGACGGCCTCATCCAACTTCATACCCACCGTCTGGGCGTTGGACCTGACGGACCGGGCTAAAACCGCGCTGGGGCGGACATTCTCGTACATCGGATGAGCCGGCAATATCTCCAGCCGGGCGCCGGTCATCTGGGCGGCGCCTTCAGCCACCTGGTTGACTTTTTCCACCACCTCATGAAGGTATTCCTGGTCCTTGGAACGGAGCATGAAATTGGCCGCCGCGAAATCGGGCACCACGTTGGCAGCTTTACCGCCGTCGGTGATGACACCGTGGATGCGAACGTCGGCCCGCAGGTGTTGGCGCAGGGCGTCGATGCCGGTAAAAAGATGAATCACCGCGTTGAGGGCGTTGATTCCCTCTTGGGGGGCGGCGGCGGCATGGGCCGCCTTGCCGTGATAGGCGTAACGGTAGCCCACCATGGCCAGACTCCAGCTTTCATCCAGGGGAATATCGGTGGGTATGGCGGTGAGATTGGAGGCCGGATGGGAAGAAAGGGCGATATCCACGCCTTCAAAAACCCCGGCCTCCAACATACGGATCTTGCCCCCACCGCCTTCCTCGGCGGGAGTGCCCAGCACCATCAACCGGCCACCCAGCGATTCCATTGCGGCCTTGGCGCCCAATCCTGCGCCCAGGTTGGAAATGGCTATCAGGTTGTGGCCACAGCCGTGGCCGATGTCCGGCAAGGCGTCGTATTCGGCCAGTAGAGCCACCGTGGGACCATCTCCCCGGCCGCCAATGATCGTGGCGCGAAAGGCCGTCTCCACTCCACCGACGCCGCGCTCAACCTGGAAGCCGTGACGCTCCAAAGAATCGGCAAGCACCGCGGCCGCATGGCGTTCCTCATAATTAAGCTCAGGATGAGCGTGGATGTCCAAGCTGGTCTCGACTAATTCTCCGCGAAGTTCCTCCACCGCCTGGATGACAGATTCCAGGTAGCTTGCTTTCGCGCTGGTAGTCATGGCTGCTCCTTAACCAAGCCTGAATCGAACAAGCGGTGTATGACCCTTGGAAATGTCCTTCGACAGGCTCAGGACGGACGGTAAAGGGATATTCGCCGGGACGCCCCCTCCCATTGGTGGTGAGCCCGTCGCACCACCTCGTTGATAGTACTACGCCCTCGGCAGTGGTGCGGAGGGTGGGAAATACTCGGCCACGGGTATCTCTATTACGCTGGGACCATCCAGCGCCAACGCCTGCTGCACTGCGTCGGCCACCTCGCCAGAATTGTCGACGTAGAAACCCTTGGCTCCATAAACCTCGGCCAGTTGGTCGAAGCGAGGGTTTTCCAGGTCCACGCCGATGTATTTCTCGTCGTAGAAACGCTGCTGCTGGGCCTTCTCAGCCCCGTGACAGCTGTTGTTCAGCACGATACTAACCAGCGGGATCTTGTGCCGCACGGCGGTGTTTAGCTCCTGGGAGGTGTACAAAAAGCCGCCGTCGCCCTGGATGCTGATGGCGGGGCGGTCGGGGCGGCCCACTTTGGTGCCCAGGCCGACGCCGAGTCCCATTCCCAATCCACCCTGGCCCGCGTAGTTGAACATGGTGCGGGGCATTTCGTAGGAGATGCGGTCGTAGGCCAGGCCCGCGGCCACGCCAGCATCGATGGTAACCATGCAATCCTTGGGCATCACCTTGGCCATTTCCAGGTAGAATCTTTGCGGCATCATCGGGTCGGCAGACAGTTCCACCTCCGCCGCCAGCCGTGCTTTTCGCTGGGCCGCCAGGGACTCGATCTGTCCCCGCCATTGGGGGTTGGCTTGCCCCTCTGGGAATTGCTCGCGCAGAGCGTGGATCAGTTGCTGGGCCACGGCTTTGGCGTCGCCCACGATGCCACAGGCCACAGGGTAGTTGCGGCCAACCTCCTGGGGGTCTATATCTATCTGGATGATTCGGGTCTCGGGATTGATAACTCCGTAATTCCACGCGGTGGTGCCCTGGCTCAGGCGGCTGCCCAGGGCTATGATCACATCGGCTTGGTTCAGCGCCTGGCCTGCCTCTCCGGCTCCCCTGCCGCCCGGTGGCCCCACATAAAGCCGGTGGCTATTTGGCACGGCGTCGTTGTGGCCATAGGACGGGACCAAGGCCATATCCAGCAGCTCTGCCAGCTCCACCGCGTCCTGGCTGGCCTCGGAGTCGATGATGCCGCCGCCGGCCAACAGTAATGGCCGCTGGGCTTGGGCCAACATCGCCACCGCCTGCTGTATGGCGTTGGCATCCCCTTGGACCCGGTTTGCCACCGGGCGGTAGGCGCCAGGCTGCATCGTATCGGCTTCAATCGTCTGCCCGTCGATCAAGTCTCTCGGAATGTCCAGGAGGACCGGACCCTTCTTTCCCGAAAGCGCGGTGCGAAAGGCGTTGTGCATGACCTCCGGAATACGTTTGGTCTGGTTAACCTGCTCGGCCATCAGCGTGATGGGCTTGAAAACATTGACCAAATCGAACGCCTGGGCGCCGTCGCGTCCTATATAGGCCTGAGCAGTATCGCCAGCTATGGCCACCACCGGGGCGTGGCCCTTGTAGGCCAAGGAGATCCCCGTCGCCAGGTTGATGGTGCCGGGGCCCGACGTGGTCAGACAAGCCACCGGTTTTCCCGAAGCCCTGGCATACCCGTAGGCCATGAAAGCGGCCCCTTCTTCGTGCCGGGTATCTATGAACTTGATATCGTCCCGCCCGTAAAGCTCGGTGACAATGCTATTGGTCGTGGTGCCTACCAGCCCAAAGACGTATTCCACGCCTTCGGCCCGCAGCGCTTCGACGATTGCCCGCCCGGCGGCCATGTTTGCCATTAAAAACCTCGCTAAGATTCAAAATTGGAATTGATCCCTAGGGGGAGGGAATAGGTGTAATGATTGACCCCTTTTGGGACGGGTCTATTCTAGCACCGGGCGGCAACAGGCGTGGGGAACCCAGTCTGCGAGACGGAATTTCGCCCATCCGGCCATTGTATGTTACCGGTGGCCTGGCCGTTCACTCTGGCAAACTAATCAGAACGCACCACCGGTTTCACATCCGAAAAGAGGCTAAATTTGAACCATCCTGAGAATGCCTTTACGTGGTCGGCGAGACCGTACAATTCAATCTGGCCTTCATCCAAGCATTGATCGAAGGACGCCATCCCCATCCAGGCCCGGTGGAGGGCGATCGTGTCCGTGCTCAAGAACAGGTCCACTTCTAAACACGGGTCTGCATGCAAGCCGATGGTTCGGGGCGTTCCAATATCAACCAATAAGTCCCTTTGGCGGCGCCGTGGAAGTCGAGCTGCACCACCACCCTTTTTCCGGGAGGCGCTCGATATTCACCCGCCGGTGCATCTCCCACACCAACAGGGTGGGATCCAAATCGTTAGTTCCAATGTTGTGGTTGACCCTTTGGCCCCAGTCTCCAAGCCCCTTCACAACCTCAAACAGGTCGGCGCCGGCTTCGGTGAGTTGGTACTCCGCTCGTTTGCCGTTGCCAATAGTTTCCCTGGTGAGGACCCCGGCATCTTCAAGGGCCCTCAGCCGTTGCGTCAAAAGTGAGCGGGGTATGTCGGCCATTCCGATCTCCATATCACTGAATTTCCGGATGCCCATCTGAAGTTCCCGAATTATCAACGGCGTCCATCGTCCGGCGAAGATCTCGGCTGCCTTGGCAATGGGGCAGAACTGGCCGTAGGTTTTCATATCTTGTCCCTCAATTTACTTCAGCTATTGGAATACGACTCCAATATATTCGGAATGATCGCAGCGAGTAAGTCTATATTCTGGAGTAATAATTATCACTACCGGCCGGCATCCGCTCCAGATGTTGGACTGATTTTTGGTGACCCGGTTGTACAGAATAAGGATTACCGCAGGCCGCCAACTTAAGAGGCCGCGGCACTGATAACACAAATTTCAGATTGGAGGAACTAATATGACCCAGAGTCCATCTCCCCAACTAGAAATACAACAGCAGGCTGGCGTGATTCTCTCGCAGGTTGCAGGTTATGTGGGTGTGACGACCATGGAAACCGGCTTGCGATCGGGTCTGATCGCGGAAATAGCAAAACACCTGCAAGGCATAAGCGCTGATGACCTTGCGAAAAAGCGGGGGTTTGATTCCCTGTACACGTCGGTATGGTGCCGCTCGGCTTACGCCGCCGAAGTGCTTGATCTTGGTGAGAACCAGACTTACACTCTCGCGCCACACATGGAGACATTGCTGTTGAACCAGGATTTTTCCGGTAATGTCGGGGGCTTGCCCACGGTTTTCACGCAGCCTGAAATGTTCGACATCATGGCACAGAACTTGACCTCGGGACAGCGTATCTGGTGGGATAAAACAAGCCCAGGCTGGATTCAAGGGGTCAGCGCTACCGGGCAAGCTTTCTACAATCGCCTGATTCCCGGAGGATTATCTCAGGTGCCTGGCCTTGCCGAGAAGCTCGCAAGCGGAGCCAGCGCCGCTGAATTGGCCTGCGGTGCAGGAGCCGGATTGGTAAAAATGGCGCAATACTACCCAAATTGCTCCATCGCCAGGGTGGATGGCGATGCTCATTCCATCAAGATAGCAAGAGAACGGTTAAGCGATGCAGGGGTGTTAGACCGCGCAACGCTCGTGCAAAGCCCGCTTGAGGACTTGAATGTCACTGAGGAATACGACCTGGTCATCAACAACATATCTATGCACGAGTGCCGGGATATCGAGAAGGTTACCGCCAACATCTACCGTGCGCTAAAACCAGATGGATATTTCGTCATATCCGATTTTCCTTTCCCTGAATCAACTGAGGATTGCAGGACCGTTCCAGCACGGATCATGCGCGGCATCCAATTCTTCGAGGCCACCATTGACGATCAGCTACTGCCTGTCAAAACATATCTAGATCTGCTCAACAGGCACGGGTTTAAAAATATTGCTTCCGTCAATATAACTCCGGTCCATGCTTTAACATACGGACAGAAGTAGTGCACGGGCTAAAATAGGCTAAATGTCACGGTATTCTAAAGCTAATCGCGCGCATCCAGATGATCCCGATGCATAGGCTGTGCTGCTGTCGCGCGGTCACTAACGATGAATCGTGATTGAGATTAAACCAAATCCAAGGTGAATTCTGCTGAAATGGCCGTCGATGGTGATGAGGTTTTCACCTTGGTTCTCGTTTAGTGACAGCATCCGTCACGGGAGTAGGGGCACGGCATGCCGTGCCCCTACTCTTTTCAACTTTTCAACCGCCTTGCCTAAATGGATATCCGTTCAACCGTATTTGCCTGCGTATTTGCCTGATTTATTCTGTGGATTACCGTGCGGTGGATCACTGTGGGAATAATACATCCTGCCGTGTTTCGACCTCCATGACATTGATCCCGGAACTTAAGGATTCCTTAATGTATAATCCGAAAATGGCGTGCCTACTGCCGCCTAACTCCACCCGTCACTCAAATCGATTAGGGGCGCCTGATGACCGCGTTGAAGCCCGAAATTTATCAGCCGACCATCCGGGAGCTTCCCAGGGGCGAGCGTCCCAGGGAGAGACTGAGGGAGTACGGCCCCAGGAATCTGAACAATTCCGAGCTCATAGCCATCCTTCTCCGCACGGGCATGCAGGGGGAAAACGTGCTGGCTCTGGCCTCCCGCCTCCTGTCTCAGTTCAACGGATTGGCGGGGCTGGGGAAGGCCGGTTTTGTCGAGCTCTGCTCACAGCGAGGTCTCAGCGAAGCCAAAGCGTGTCAATTGCTTGCCGCCCTGGAATTGGGTAAGCGGCTGGTGTCCCTGGCGCCAGAAGAACGAGTGCCCCTTAACTCGCCCCAAGACGTGGCCAATCTTGTCTCCGCTGAGATGTCGTCGTTGGAACAAGAACACCTTAGGGTGCTTCTGCTTAACACCCGTCATGAATTGCTGGGCATTCGGGAGATCTACTCCGGTAACGTTAGCGGCGCGGTGGTGAGGGTAGCCGAGGTGTTCCGGCCGGCCATCCGCGACAATGCTCCGTTCATCATAGTGGTGCACAACCACCCTTCAGGAGATCCCTCGCCCAGCCAAGACGACGTGAAGGTAACGAGGGACTTGGTGGAGGCGGGCAAGCTGTTGGGAGTAGAAGTGTTGGATCATCTCGTCATCGGCGACGGCAACCGCTTTGTCAGCCTAAACCAAAAAGGACTGGGGTTCGGCTAAGATGGGGTCAAACGTTCAAAAACAAATTGAGATGCCCGGCTGGGGTGACAATTGCACCACCTGCTGATCGCCGTGGCCCTGATATCGTTCGTCATTCTTGACGTGACCTTCATCAGCTATTCCGACACGCCAAGCGCCGCGCTGGCCTTTGGCATTCTTTCGTACACCACGTTGCTACTGTTAAGCACCTCGGCGGGGTCTTACGCCGGGCAGTCCGGCCTATTTAATGGCTTTGTCCAACCAAGGGGGGTGCCAATCGCCGCCCGGTTGGTGTTGTCCGCGTTCGTTCCCGTCGCTTTGCTTTTGATCCTGGCCTACCTGCAAGAATTAGACAGCCTGGTTGAGCCCCGGGAGATCGTTCGTCTGGGCTCCACATTCGCCGTCTTCTGGCTGCTGTCCTCTCTAGCCCTGGTGGGCGCGTTTTTGGGGTTTTTCTGGCCTCGCACCGGTCCGCTGGAATCGGTGGTGGTTGGCGGCATCGTGGTATTAGCCCAGGGCTTACTCAGCCACGCCACCGTGGACGCCGGCCGGGCCACCATTCAATTGTCCCTATATACCTGGATGGTTTGGATCACGGTATGCCTGGTAGGGGCATGGGTGGGAATGGTAATGCGCCAGGGCATCGAATATTACTTCGAGCGAGCGGGAATGCTTCAGCCCATATCGGAGGAGAAGAACGAGGCTCCGGACGAATCAAACTTTCCTTACGAACCCCGGTTGGAAAACCCTGGATTTCTGAACCAGCCCGAAGAGCAGATTGACTAGACCGGCTGATCTACCCGGTTGATCCCCAAACCGTTGACCGCCTGACGAGGAGCATGGAATGAGCTATTTCAAAAATGCCAGCGAACGCGGCCCGATGGAGCTCGTTCCCGGCGCCCGGGCACGAACCTTTTGGGGCGATAATATTCTTCTATCGCTGGTGGAGATCGAAGCCAACTCCGAGGTGCCCAACCACACCCATCCTCACGAACAGGGCGGTATCGTCATCGAGGGGGAGATGGAGATGGGCATATCCGGAGAGGTAAAGATTCTCAAACCGGCGGATATGTACATCATCCCCGGAGGCGTAGAACACTATGCCAAAACCGGAGCGGCCCCGGCCAAGGCACTAGACATATTCAGCCCCGTACGCACCGAATTCCAGTACTGACCGGCTCGGCCGGCTCCCGTTAGCCGGACCAGCTATCAGCCCAAGATTTTAAATCACGATCTCAGCCAACCGTCCCACCTGGTCCAGGTCAGCCACCTGGGGCAGAAATACCATCTCATCGAGACCGATCTGGGAGAATTCCTCAATCACCTGACGCACTGCCTCGGGGGTCGTCAGGACCCGCCGGGCCGCTTGATCCGCGGCATCCGGGCCCAGGAACTGATTATAGTGCCGGGCTTGGGCCGCGCCCCGCTCATCAGCTCCGGGCCCCAGGGCAAATGCGTTGGTGACAACAAACCTGGGACTGCCGGGCCGGCCGCGTTCTTTCCAAGCCTCCGCTACCGCGTTGTATAGCGAAAGTGCCGCCTGCTGGTCTCCCCCGCCTCCCAGGTATCCGTCGGCCCACCGCCCAGCCCGCCGAATAGCCGACGGAGCGAATGCCCCTATCAACAGTTCGGGGCCACTCGTTTGGACCGGCCCTGGACCCATCGGACCGGCGCCTTCCACGGGATCCTCATCGGCCCACACCCGCTTCATCAAGGCAAGTTGCCGGCCAAAACGCCGTCCCCGCCGGTGGAAATCTTCACCCACCGCCGCGTAATCATCTTCCCTGCGGCCCACCCCCAATCCCAATGTAAGCCTACCACCCGACAAAACGTCAATGGTGGCGGCCTGCTTAGCCAGCAGCGCGGCATCTAGAATGGGCGCGATCAGCAGGGTAGTCATCAAGCGTACCCTTTGGGTCACGGCCGCCACTGCGGCCAAGGAAATAAGAGGGTCCCAGTTTGGGTAAACCACCCGGTCTATGATGCCCAGGCTGGAAAAGGGACCAGAATCGGCCTGACGCGCCCAATCCAAGACCTGTTCGCGAGACACGCCGGGAATGCTGGCTGGTAGACCGATTCCAATCTTCATAGATTATCTCTACCCCCTCTAAAGATTTATAAAAAATACCAACCGCTCGAATTGGGCACCGACGATGGGTTCCAGTCCTAGCTATTTTTCTCAGCATGGTGCTGCAGAAGCCGTCGTTGAATTGAGGCCGCCTTCTAGAAAATCGTCATTAGACGTATTCGGGGAAGGAATGCTCATTGCGACACCCCCTCTTAAACCCGAACCAGTCTAGGTCGGAATCCTCACCCGGTTATGCTAGGAACTTTTGACCACCCGTTTACTTCAAATGTGCACGTCTCAAACGCCAGCAGTTTCGCGAAACGGACTGTTAAGGCAAATCTGCCTGCGACAGAGCATGTTCGTGTTTGACTGAACGTTGACTCGGTTATTAAGCAGTTGGTTAGCGGCTTTGGTTTACCCACCGATAAATGAACGAATGAATACCTCGGCCCATTCTCTTTCGCCTTCAAAGGTCAGGGCGCCATTGGACATCGCGTACTCAGGTTTAATACGGCCATATGCGATCATGACGAACGTTTCAGCATCGCATCGGAAGGTGACATCGGGGAGTGAATCCCCGGCCGCCTCCATGAATTTTTCTTCCTGGGTCAGCACTACGAAATCTGTGCCTGGCACGGAAACATCGGTTATTTCAAATCGAATCCTTGCGGGAAGCGCGGAATGATTCGTTGGCAAGGCTATATCCCACCAACGCGGCCGGTGCGGATATCTTTCCACCATAACAGCCAAGCAGTCCTGGGATAGATTCACGTTAGGGTCAAACGGGACGGTGACGTCCCACCGGTGTACCGCGAACTCGGTGATGAATTGATCAAGGATGTTTTTGATGGGCTCGGCCCCAGAGCCGCGGTAGCAAAGCTTATCCCAGTCGGCTGGGCCAACTTGGTCTAGCGCCTCCTCCACAGCCTCCCCGGCTTTGATAAATTCAGCTAATAGCTGACTGCCAAGGTCTTTTCTAAGGGATCTGGGTTGACCTCCTTCGCCTCGCTCATCGTTGCGGTCCCTAACCAGCACCTCAGTCATAGCTCCACCCGAAGTCCCTGAAATCCCCTAACCCGCTTGAATTCCGCCATTTGTAGCTAAATCAGGCTTACATCAGTATTGCACTGTCTACAACTGTCTTGTACCACCGGGGAGATTGAGGAGGAACTGGCGGAGAAACAAGCTGGCAAGGTCAGCGGCGGCAAGGCGCGGGCGGAGTCCATGACACCGGAGGAGCGGAAGGCACTGGCACGGACTGGGGCAAAGGTACGCGGGGGATAAGCTAAATACACGTGGGGATTCGCTATAGAGTCCTCTACTGTATAGTGTATCTTATTTGTTGCAGCGTATTGGCAAGCGTTTATCCTGGAGGATGGGGAGCGAAAAATTGGCTTGATACCATAGCGACTATTGCCAGTGCATCAATTGGCATTTCAC
>DAOUHE010000041.1:0-2606 GCA_034428715.1 Dehalococcoidia bacterium
GAACACCGGGGTGTTGCCTTCGTCGTAGCGGCACACCTTCATCCCCCGGTGCCTGCACGAGTTTAGAAATACGTGAATCTCCCCCAGCCGGTCCCGGCACAATATCACCGATTCCTCACCCATGCAGGAAACGAAGTAGTCGCCGGGTTTGGACACCTGGTTTTCGTGGCCCACGAACAGCCAGCAACGGGCAAACACATTTTCTAGTTCGTCTTGGTAGATTTCAGTGTCGACGAATAACTCCCGGCTGATGACGCCGTTTTTCAGGTCGACCAATTTGGCGCTGGAACTGGCTTTAGACGATATTGCCATGTATGTACCTCAAGAACCCGATAGAATAACCCTCAAATATGTCATCCTGAGCGAGCGAAGGATCTAAGAACATGGATATGGCCCTCGTCAATTGTACCGCCCTACGTTTTTAGATTCTTCGCCGCTGCGGCTGGCTCAGAATGACATTAGTGGAAACGGCTGGCTCGGAATAACGAGCATAGAGGCGCTGGCTCCGGATGACGCAATTTTGATGTTGTACCCTTCAAAAATCGGCGGTATTGATCACTCTCTCCGGGGGTCGCGGTCTTGGTATCCGGCAACGCCGGGGACCGAATCGGTCCGCAGTTCGTTCCCGGCCATCTGCTCTAATATCTTCACCACTGCCGGGTAGCCGTCCAACCCCCAACCTTGAGCCTGGGCGCGCTTGAAAAACTCGTCTGCGATGGCCCCCATTCCCGACGGAGCGCCGGCCTCCCTGGCCATTTGGCAGGCCAGGTCCAGGTCCTTGGCCACTATGTCCAAACTGCCGCCGGATACGAACGACCCGTCGAATACGGCCCTGGGTATGTTTTCAAAGGTGCGGCTGGCCCCGGCGCTAACCGGCACGATCTGGGCCAGGGTATTGAGGTCGATTCCCGCCTTGGCGCCAATTAGCAGGCCTTCGGCAGCGGTGATGAAGTTGCAGTAACCCAGATACTGGGTCACCAGCTTGGCCACGCAGCCGGTGCCCGTCCCGCCGACGTAGAAGATGTTGCTGCCCATATTTTTCAGCAACGGCAGATACTGGTCAAAGACGGCGCGGTCACCGCCGACCATGATGGTCATGCCCGGTGGCCGGCCGCTGACCGGTGCATCCAACGCGTGGACGCCTTTTTGCCGGCAGACATCGGCGATACGCCGGAAAACAGTGGGGGAATTACTGGTCATGTCGAAGAAGACGCTGTCCTGACCCAGGCCCGCCAATGCTCCGGTTTCGGGATGAAGCATGACCTCTTCCACCGCCGCGGGGGTTGGCAACGAAGTAAACACCACCTGGCTTGCCTGGGCAACCTCTCAGGGATGATCCGCCCAGGTTGCGCCCTGCTCGCACAGGTTGGTGGTGGCCTCCCGGCTCAGGTCATTGACTGTGACCCGGTGCCCAGCCTCCAGCAGACATCTCACCATCGGGTTGCCCATGGTGCCGGTTCCAATGAATCCAAGCCGCATGATCGTTCTCCCTATGATGGATTCCTTAATGGGCAGTTGGCCGCCGGGGAGTCACCTGGCTCCGTTGCGGCTCCGTCCATTCTTCTTGGGTTTGGCGGCGGGCTAACTTTTAGTTGGGTTCGCCTTGATCGAACCCCAAGATTCGGCGTCCATGATCTGGGACCATCGGCGATAAAAAGCCCGCTGATTTTCCTCGGTGATGCCTTCCGTGACCGCACCGGGGACCTGGTAGTTTGGCTTGTCTAACCCCAGGCGCATTTCGTAATTGTACGGTTACCGCCGGGCAATGGTTCCGCTGCTGGCCAACTGGGCGTAGTTCCAGTTCTCCATGTCGTCTTGCTCGGTCATGCCGGCGGGACCCGAGTAGCGGATGTAGTAGTGCCGGAGCACATCCTTCACCTCTTCGGGAGCATCCTTGTCGACCAGGAACCACCGCCAAGCCTCGGTCTTGTCCGGTCCCCGGGGATGCCACACGGCGATGGAGCGGGGCTGCCGCGCCAGGTAGGAAATATTGGGGAACACGTTACTCACCAGACCTAGAAGCCGGGCGTTTTCTCCTAAACGGCGTTTACGCTCTTCAAACGCCTGCCGGAAGTAGTCCTCGACCGCCGGATTATTCTGGTAGGCCGGGGTGTAGGAAGCATCGGGCGATTGGTAATGGCAAACCGCGGCGTGGCCCAGTTCGGGAAATGCCGTGTTGATCCGATGCGCCGTGGCCCGCTCGGTGGTGTCCCGGCGTCCCTGTCCGCTGGGGCCGATGCCCCCCATGTCCACCGACCGGTGGCTGATGTTATGGTAGGCGTCGCCAGTAAAATTCTCCGAGGGAAACTTCCAGTTGCAGGGCATGGCCCATTTCTGCACGCCGCCGATGATCTCGGAGCCTCCCTCCCGGCCGTCCCGAGAGTCTAGCAGCAGGTCCAGATACACTTTCATCTCACCCATGTAATCAGAGAACGGCGGGGCCGCCGGGTCCCAGGTGGCCCAAATGCTGCCTTTATCCGGGATTCCCCAGATCAAACCACCTTTCCTGGATATAGCTCCCGCGGGGATACCGCCAAATATAATCCCTCATTCCAAGAGCGTCAAATGCGGCCTGATTCACTCAAATTCCACGCTTTCATAGGGCA
>DAOUHE010000042.1:0-3483 GCA_034428715.1 Dehalococcoidia bacterium
TGTCTCCGGTGGTGTCAATGCCGCCGCCCGCTTTTCTTCGCGCCGCCGGTCCCTGAAACGGCGCTGGCGTTCTCGGTTGGACACCGCCGCCGTTTGTGGATTCGCATATGGCATATGGTGTTACTCCCGGTTCTGGTTGGGGTTACGGCACTCAGGAAACTCAGATACCCACTCCGATATGAGCGCCCCCCTCAGCTGGCAACAGGGGTCCCCTTAGCTGCTTACCAGGCCCTCGCCGTGGAGTGGGTAGCGAAAGTTCGCCGGTGGCATCAAGGTAAACGCAAGTCCCAACGTTCACCTAACATCCGTTCGACTGCATAGGTTATGCGCGTGGAATGTTGAAGCTCGACACCCAGCAAGGCATCAACCGTTGCTTGACGGTCTGCGCCTTGCAGATAGTAGTGGTGAGGCGCACTGCCAACAGACCAATAGTCGCCGCTCCGCCTTCTGGATATGGACAATAGCCCCACACGCACGAGGCCGTCGTCGTCGAGCGTGCGGTCAGGCGCAAGTTGGAAACTCGCAGTCTGTAGTTCGCGCACTAGGTCGTGATTGCCCGCCCCAAGTCTGTAAAAGTAGTGGGGTTCGCTATGGTCCGCTGACTCAGACTCCACAGACACAATCCATACCTGCACTGATTCATCTTGTGCCATGTCATTACTTCCTATTCCGCTTCGTCAGCGCCGACCCGCATAATGACGGTCAGCCTGTCGCCCGTCTCGGTGACGCTGATTACCTCAGCATTGGCCCATGTCCGGCTGATTATCCCCATGAAATCCTCGACTGATTGCGTTTGGGTCCGGCCGTGAGGTCTAACGGTCGTCCTGACCCATCGGTTTGTGTCCCTGTCATATACGAAAGTTGCAACGTGGAATTCGACTGCCATTATATTTTCCCCTACCCCCCCTTGGTAGCTGCGGCGGATTCGGTTTCGTATCTGTAGATACGGTTTTATGAGGTATAAGCAGGGTGGTTATACCACTTGTCCGGTCGGAACCAGGTTCCCACCCATCCCTATCCCCGCCACCCAGCCGCGATTAAAACTGGTCGATAGGCCTTACGCCACTCACCCCGGCCTACTAACCATTCAGCTGTATCTCGGAGCAATGCCGTCGGCCCTTGGTAATCCCCGACTTCCGCAACGAGCGGCGCGATATCTTCACCTCGTGCGATTGCTTCGAGCGTCTCAAGGCTCAGCCCGAAGCAGTTTGTCATCCAAAGCGTGGAGTTGAAAAGAGCGTATTCCTCACGTCGTATGAGGTTTTCCTTCAACGTCTTGGTGATGTCCCATTCCTGGTGGTATTCGCGCTTCCAATCCCTTGCTGAGATAGAGTCAGCGGGGAAGTCCTCGCCATCGGCCAGGTCCACCCCATCGCTGAAAGCATAGGTCGTGTCCGGCTGCCACCACGTCGGCCAGTGGGAAGCTGTCCAACAATGGGTGGTGGTCGTGCTGCCCTCACCGTCCATATGGATGGTCAACGAGGGTGGGGCAGCGTTCTCTATGTCGTCTCTGGCAACTACATTCTTGACCGTGAATGAGAGGCCGGCGCGTTCGGCCCGTCGGCGTTCCTTGGCTATCTCTTTCTCCGGCAACGGTTGGGCAAAGAACACGGCCAGTGAAGCCCGGTAATCATGGCCCAGGGCCAGCGCAGTCATAAAATGCTGCCGTTTACCAGAGGGTAATTCCTCTCTCACGTTAACGGCAGCATTTCGTCTTAGGCGCTCTTCAAAATGCGATCTATAAACCTTGGCCAGCCACGTCGTTTGCGGAATGGTCGAGCCGTCATCACCGAAGCCCGAAACCTGGACCATCTGAGCCGGGTTGCCTTTCCAACACCGCTCGATGTGCAAGTAGTTCTCCCATGCGGCACACTTTGGGCAGGTCGCCGTATTGCCGCATGGGACCGTGCCATAGATGCCTGCGACATCGCCAGCCTTTTTGATCTTCCTCTTAGGACTTGGGCATTTGAATTCCACATACTCGGCCCGGTTGCGGATCGGCTTTTGCCAACTGGGTTTGCGGTCGGATAACTTGACGCGGATTAGGGCTTTCAGATCTTCGACGGGGAAATCTGCGACTGAGCCTTTCGCTTCTGGCCCAAAAAGGTAAGAGGCGTCAAGGCGGTGATCCCTTTTGAGTAGGCCGCGAACCTTCACCATGGCCTCGCGGCCCACCTTGTCGTTATCGCCGCACAACACCACAGGAAGCCCGGTGTCCTTGGCTAGGGCTACCAGCTCGGTGAAGTCGGCCAAGGGCAGGCTTTGCGCCCCTCGTGGTGCGGTAAAGGCAATCACGCCAGACGACGCCATGATAGCGGCGTCTTTCTCTCCCTCTGCCAGAGCAATGACTAAGGCAGCGGAAGGGTCAGCCGGATCGAAGCGCCGGAGCTGCCACCCTTCTCCTTTAACACCGGGATTGCGCCGCTTGTCCGGGTTGCGCCAGTGGCGACCGCGTTGGCCGTCGTCTCTTTGATAGGCGATTCCGGCGCCCTCAGGTGTCCCAATGCCTTGGAGATAATCTAACGCCTGTGTGTGGCTTACAGGCGTCAATGGTTTGACGCTAAAGGCCGGTCGTAGGCGTGGGGGTGCGGGAGTCCAAGGGATTGACCGGGAGTTGGTGAGATTCAACGCGGCGAGGATATCGGCGCTGGCGCATCCATGAGACCAGCATTTAGCCCAGGCCCGGCCGTCAATGACGCCGACGGCAACGGATCTGTTTTTGCCGTGGTGAATCGGGCACTTGTACCGCTTTCGTGTAAAATGTGCGGGTTGCGTTCTGCTTACGTGACAATCCCAGTTCAGCCCGCCGACTGCCATCGGCGGGTTTTCCTTTTGTTCCATGTCTATTCCGCCTTTAGAAAGCTAGGTTCCCATGGTTCGAAGGTGTACGGGCAATTCTCACCGCCGCCGCACCGTCGGGCCATATACTCGCTTTTGTCGCAGTCCGGCCCGGCCATCAGCTTTGCATGGCGGGTAGCCGTGGCTCTGGACAGGTGAGGTTGTTTTGACGCCGTGTATGCCAGGTGTGTCATGGTGCGCCCGGTCGTGAACGTGTGCATACTCGGCCCAAGCACCCAGGCGTGATAATGTGGTCCCTCTACAATTTCAAGCTCCGTAACTGCCATGGCTCACCGTCCTTTTGTATCAAGGTATACCTATTGTAACCTACTCAAGGGGGGGCAACAAGAAGCCCGCCCCTTTCAAGGCGGGTTTTGTTTCCTTTTAGTCCAAATCCCATTCGTCCATAGCAATAACCGCCGCTTCCAGGACCGCCGTGGCAGCAGCAACCGCCGCTTTGTTGATGTCATGCTGAAATCCCGATTCTTTCAGAGCTTCTAGCGCCGCTTCCAGGACCGCCGTGGCATCAAGAACCGCCGCTACCAACTTGGCCTTCGTGTCGTCCATTACTGCCCCTCGTCGTACTCAGCAATTTGCTTTTGGAGCCGAGCTTGCTCCCATCTTAGGGTCCATGATGTGTAATTT
>DAOUHE010000043.1:0-3793 GCA_034428715.1 Dehalococcoidia bacterium
GGGGTAAAGCCATCTATGGTTCAGCGTTATCAACGAAACCATTTCACACCTCCTGCAATGACGGTTATTTACCATCTGGTTTCGGCTGGTGGGATTTCCCAGCAACCCCGGCACCTTGAATATAGAGTATAGTCCAGAGCGATACTTGTCAACCCCTAAAGAGGCGATTTCGCTACTCGGGATTTGTTTGAGCGGCGGCTGAAAGCGGTCAATATTGCAACGAATCTCGTTGCGGCATTTTAGCCGTTTCAGCAGAGAGTTTGGTGCCTAACGGGCTCCGTTGTTAGAATGGATGCCCACGACACCCAGCCGATGCTGTCGGCTCTGTTCTGATGACCTTAATCCCGATTGGTTCCCATGCCTGACTACCCCTACATTGACCGTTATCACCGCGAACTTGCCGAACTGATTGAGTTCGGCGGTGCCGACAACGAAGAAAATATCCGCCAGGCATTCCAGAACTGCTTGGCAGCCTACTGTGCCGAGCAATCTGAGCGGTTGGTGCTCGTACCTGAACTGCGGGCAGACCGCAGCAACAAACCCGACGGCACAGTCAGGGACTCCCTGCGCATGACGCGCGGCTTGTGGGAAGCCAAGGACACCCACGATGATCTGGATCGCGAGATCCGAAACAAATTAGCCCAAGGCTATTCCAGCGACAACATTCTTTTCGAGGACTCGCGCACCGCCGTACTCTTCCAGGACCAGCAGGAGGTGATGCGGACGGACATGACCGATCCGGCCGCACTTGAAGAGTTGATTCGAAAGTTCCTGGACTATGAACTACCGGAGATCCAGGAGTTTCGGGAGGCGAGGCAGCAGTTCAAGACTGACCTGCCTGCCGTTCTGGAGAGGCTTCGGGAAACCGTCGTAGAGGCCGAGTCTGGCAATCTAGGGTACCAAGAAGCGGCGAGGATCTTTCTCGAACTGTGTCACCAGTCCATCAGTCCAGACGTGTCGAACGACAACGTCAGGGAGATGCTGATCCAGCATATTCTGACCAAGGACATCTTCCTGAGGGTGTTCGACGAGGATCAGTTCCACCGGGAGAACAACGTCGCGCGCCAGTTGGACGCTCTCGAACACACTTTCTTCACCGGCGACGTGCGTCGGCTCGCCATCGACCGGCTACGTTCCTACTACGGCGCCATAGGCCGTGCTGCTGATGACATTGCAGGGTACGGCGAGAAGCAGCAGTTCATCAAGGGCGTCTACGAGGACTTCTACCAGGCATACAACCCGGGTGCCGCTGACCGCCTCGGCGTGGTGTACACGCCTAACGAGGTGGTGGATTCATCATACGAGGTATCGACTCGCTCCTGCAAAAGCACTTCGGCAAGACGTTGGCCGACGACAACGTGAACATCTTGGACCCCGCCACGGGTACGGGAACGTTCATCACCAACCTGATTAACCACCTGCCGGTTGACCGGCTGGAGTACAAATATCTCAACGAGATCTACGCGAACGAGGTGGAAATTCTCCCGTACTACATCGCCAATCTGAACATCGAGTACACCTACAAGGAGCGGACAGGCCGCTATCTGGAGTTCCCGAGTCTGTGCTTCGTGGACACGCTGGACAACATGGACTGGAAGGGAGCCAGCGGCGCTGTGGTTCCGAGGCAGACGGCGTTGATGAACTTGGGCGGCTTGTCTGAAGAGAACTGGATCCGCGTACAGGAGCAGAACGCAAAACCCATTAGCGTCATCATCGGTAACCCGCCGTATAACGCTAACGCCAAAAGTTGGGGCGATGACAGCGCAAACAAGGGATATTTCGAAATTGATAGTCGAATCCGCGACACCTACGTAGCCAGCAGTTCAGCGCAGAAAACGAAACAGTACGACATGTATAAGAGATTTATCCGGTGGGCGTCCGATAGATTGGTTGACGATGGAATAGTAGCCCTCATTACTAACCGGGCTTATTTAGACGCGCTACAGGATGACGGCTTCCGCAAGGTCCTGCCGCGAGAGTTCAGTGACTTGTACATCGTTGACTTGGGCGGCAATTTTCAAAGAGGAGGTCGTAGCGGCAACATTTTCGGTATCAGGATAGGTGTAGCGATTGGTTTTTTCGTGAGAAAATCTGGTATGACTGATGCCTGCAACATCAATTACCTTGCCATCGTCGATGACCAAACGAGGTCGGAAAAACTGTCAACGTTGACGCACCTGGACCTCGCTGACATAGCATTTGAAAGCGTCGTGCCTGACAACAAAGGAAACTGGTTCAACAAAGCAAGTGAAGATTTTGAAAGGTTGCCTGCAATAGTTGGGCGTCAGTCCAAGTCAGCTAAAAACACGTCCAATTATGAAGCACTGTTTCACCTTCACTCCTTGGGCACTTCTACTAATCGTGATGAATGGGTATACGATTTTGACGTGCAAAACTTGCGGGACAAGGTGCTCTTCTTTTCAGACGCGTTTACGGACCTAGCTGATCGAGGTGACCAGTCTTATCCAACCACTATCAAATGGAGTAGCACTCTACGTGACAGGTTTGATCGGGGGGCACGAATCGTCTATAACGACGGAAGGCGAATCGAATCACTTTACCGTCCGTTTACGGTGAAGCAGTATTTCGCTGATCCGATGATGAGCGACAGGCTGACCAAGAATCACTTCGAAATGTTTGGGGCGGACTTACGGCAACCCAACGCGGTCATCTGCCTCAACGGTCCTGGTTCGAATAATTTCGCGGCTCTCGGCGCTAACAAACTGGTTGAGAAAAAGTACTGTGACACCAACAACGCGGCGACTTTTTGCCTGCCCCTCTACCGCTACGCGGCGGATGGCGTGCGGGTTAGCAACATCACCCAGTGGGGGCTTCGGCAATTCCACGAACATTACGGTGACGACGACATCAGTTCCGAGGACGTTTTCGCCTACGTGTACGCCATGCTCCACGACCCGGCGTACCGGGAGCGGTACGAGATTGACCTACGGCGGGAGTTCCCGCGGGTGTACTTCCAGGATGATTTTGACTGGTGGGCACAGCAGGGCCGCGAACTGCTGGATCTGCACTTGGAGTTTGAGACGGCGGAGTCGTGGCCGCTGGAGCGGAACGAAAAGGACGGCGTGACGCCGACGCGGGCCATCCTGCGTGCCGACAAGGAACGTGGCGTCATCACTCTGGATGAGCAGACGACCTTGGCCGGCATCCCGGCTGCAGCGTGGGAGTACAGACTGGGCAGCCGCTCGGCGCTGGAATGGGTGCTGGACCAGTACAAGGAACGCAAACCCCGAGACCCGACGATCCGCGAACGTTTCAACACCTACCGCTTCGCGGATCACAAGGAGCGCGTCGTCGCCTTGATCGGTCGAGTGTGCACAGTCAGCACGTTCACGACGGGCATCGTGAACGAGTTGGGTGCTAGGTCGACAATCGAACTGGACTAAATCAACAATGGGAGCCAAAGTCGCTGGGACTGTTCGGCCCCGTTCGTGAGCCAAAAACAGCAGGCTACGGCCTCCAAGCACTATGTTACCGGGGACATCACTGGTCGCTAGAGGGTTCCCATCCAGGACGAGCATGCTCGAGTCTCTGGAGCCTAACTAACAAGTCGTCCAACCGGCGGCGAAAGGGTTCTGATTCCCCAGAACTAAACGTAGCGTCCACGTACGCGATGGCGGCTACGAGCGCGAACAAAGCAACGGGACCTAGAAAGCTGGCCGGAAACCCCGATTCTCCCCAAGCCGTTATTTTCTTGGCGTCGATTACCGATGTAATGATGGGATCTTGAAACGTATTGCATACACTATCACGCCGTATACGACTGTAATACGTC
>DAOUHE010000044.1:0-11011 GCA_034428715.1 Dehalococcoidia bacterium
GGAGGTGAAGGCTCAAACCACCGAACGGCGACGACGCTACAACAGGGCCCTCAGGGAGCTCACCAGACCTCCATCCAGCCCCTGATCTCTCGGCTCCCAATGTGTCCCACTTTTGCTGGTTGCTAACAACGGCCACATCTACGCTGGCGGCCGTGCGGGACACCGCCAGGAAGACACCGGCGGATGGGGCTTTTGCAACGGCAACGGCGCCAAGGTCAGGTCTTCCACCTTGTAGAATTCGCCGTGGCAGGTAAACCCGGTGGTGGTCCACAGGCCAAGGATGATGTCCAGCACTTCCTGGAAACGCTGGTCCCTGGACTCAAAGTCGATGTCGAAGTTTCCGTATTCGTAATCCGCCGAGCCGCGTCCAACGCCGAAATCCAACCGTCCGTTGCTCAAAACGTCCACCATGGCGCTCTCTTCAGCCAGCCGGATCGGGTTGTGGAAGGGTAGAACGCTGACGCCGGTACCTAAACGAATCTTTTTCGTCTGCCCGGCAATGTAGCTGAGAATGGGAATGAGGGACGGGAAGATCCCATACCGGCTGGAATGATGCTCGGTGATCCAAACCGACTCGAAACCCATCTCTTCCGCATACTGGACCTGCTCCACCGCCTCGCCGTAGATCCGGCTTTGGGCATTGGCGTCTTCCTCGGTCCAGGACGCCAATATAAACAGCGCAAATTTCATCTGTTGGTTGATCCTCCGTCAGACATGCCGGTTGCGGCAGCCCAGCCGCTGGGACACGGCTCCAGTTGTGTTGCGAACCCTACGGCTCCGAGTATATACGAGATTGAACCTTGGCGAAATCTAGATGATCGCCTAAGTTGAGGGGTAGAATGGCCGTGCTAGGTCAGCGTATAACACCTAGGCCGCGATTGGAGGGGATGGCATGGCGACACTTGTAACCGGCGGCACCGGATTCGTCGGGGCGAACATAGTCAAAGGGTTGGCTCAGGCCGGGCATGAAGTCGTATGTTTCGACCTCAATGGTCCGGACCAACTGACCAATGATTTCATTCAGGGATTTTCCTCCAAGGTCAGTTTCGTTCAGGGCGACATGCTGGACCGGGGCCTGGTAGAAAAGCTGGGGGTAGGGCACTCAATAGACAAGATAGTCCATGCCGCCGTCTTTACGGTCAACCGGGTCGAATTGGAAACTCAACGCAGCCGGGATGTCATTGCCATAAATATCGAAGGGGCGGCCAACTTGTTGGAATTGGCCCGAACCTTGAAGGTGGACCGGTTCGTGTACGTAAGCTCCGGCGCGGTTTATGGTTCAGCCGCTACCGGAGACCAGACACTCAATGAGGACGCGCCACCGGTGCCTCTAAACCTATATGGCATCACCAAATACGCCAGCGAGCTTTTGACCCAGCGATACGGCGAGCTGCACGGGCTTTCAACGGCCAGCATCAGGCTCAGTACACCCTACGGTCCCATGGAGCGGGTGACGGGACATAGAGCGGTGATGTCGGTATTTTATCAATGGACTGGACAAGCCCTGCGGGGTGAGCCCATCCGGGTGGATGACATGGACCAAGGCCGGAACTTCACCTATGCCGCCGACATCGCCGGGGGTATCGCCGCCATACTGGATGCCCCCATCCTGCATCACCGTCTGTACAATCTCACGGCCGGAGTCTGGGTAACCTACCGCGAAATCCTAAACGTTTTGACTAAGCTTGCTCCCAGCACGCGGATCATCGAGGAGCCGCCATCAACGAGCAATGCCTCCAGCGAGGGGCCGCCCCGGGGTCCTCTTTCCGGCCACCGTTTGTTCCAAGATCTGGGTTGGACCCCCCTGTTCGACCTGGAGGCTGGAATGGCCGATTATCTCCATTGGAGACGGGAATCTTCATTCCTCGATTGAACGGGCCCCACATTTCTTTGGTCCATTCCGGTACGCCTCCATCAGGGTTAGATTCGCCCGAAGTTATATGATGGCATTCTCGCTGGAAAACCCATTACCTCCGACGTAATATTTCTCCATACCGCGCATCCGCACTAGCAAACGGACTACCGGAGCCAAGCAGCATGGTGGATTCCCATTTCAACCGCGAAACAGACCGTGTCTTCGTCGGCCGCCAGCGGGAGATGTCGGAGCTTCTGGTTGCCCTAGAGGATACAATGTCCGGCCACGGACGGCTGGTGATGCTGGTGGGCGAGCCCGGCATAGGCAAAACCCGCACCGCCCAAGAGTTGGCTTCCCTGGCCGAGCAGCGAGGCGGCCAGGTCCTTTGGGGCCGATGCTTCGAAGAGGGTGGCGCGCCGCCCTACTGGCCCTGGGTCCAGACCATACGTTCCTATGTTCAACGGGCCAGCGCCGAACAACTTGCCACAGAGATGGGACCCGGTGACGCTGACATCGCCGAGATCGTTCCCGAGATAAATGGCAAACTTCCGGACCTGGAAACGCCTCCAGTCCTGGAGCCGGAGCAATCGCGCTTCCGCCTATTCGACTCGATTGCTACCTTCATGAAGAAAGCGGCTGAAAGGCAACCCATGATGCTCGTGCTGGACGACCTCCATTGGGCTGACCGGTCCTCCCTGCTATCCCTGGAGTTTCTGGTCCGCGAGACTGGGACCAGCCGTTTGTTGCTGGCTGGCACGTACCGGGACGTGGAAGTTTCCCGGCGCCACCCATTGTCCCAGACCCTTGGAGCCCTGGTCCGGGAGCAGCTATTCCAAAGGGTGCAACTGGATGGCCTGACCCAGCAAGAAGTTGGGGAACTGGTCGGGGGCAGCGCGGGATTCACCCTGCCCGTCGAAGCCGCGGAGATCATACATAAGCGCACCGACGGCAATCCGTTTTTTGTCGGTGAGGTAACCCGGCAGGTAACGCCGGACAATATTGCGGAAGGACAGGGGTGGGTCAGCATCGTGCCCGAGGGTGTTCGCGATGCCATAGGCAGGCGCCTCAATCGGCTGTCGGAACAATGCAATCAGATGTTGATCACCGCATCTATCATCGGCCGGCAGTTCACCCTGGCCCAATTAAATCCGCATGTTCGGGACCCTTCGGGGGGTTCAGAACAGGTTGTGACCGTAGACCGGCTTCTGGAGGTGGTGGAGGAAGCTCTGGGAACAGGACTGATCGAGGAGCTTCCCGAGCCGGGAGGACGCTACCAGTTCACCCACGCCCTGATCCAAGAGACGCTGATGGAAGAAATATCCATCACCCGCCGGGTACGGCTGCACGCCAGGATAGGCGAGGCGTTGGAGCAACTTTATGGCGCTGAAGCCGAGACCCATGCCGCCGAACTGGCCCACCACTTCAGCCAGGCCGAGGCCGAGTTGGGCACGGAAAAGCTGGTGCGCTACTCCCTTTTGGCCGGGGAGCGGGCGCTGGCTGCCTACGCCTGGGAGGAAGCGTTGGGTTACTTCCAGCGGGCGCTGGCCGCCAAAGAGGGTCTGGCGATGGACAGCGAGACTGCGGCGGTCCTTTACGGCCTGGGCCGTGCTCAAGTGGCCACGTTCGACAGGCACCAGCGTCCTGAGGCGGAAGCTAGTTTGAGCCGTGCCTTTGATTACTACGCTGAAATAGGCGATGCCCTCCGCGCCGTGGCGATTGCAGAGACGCCAATGTTCGACAGGGTGGGTGAATCAACGGTATTGACCCAGATCATCAGCCGCGCTCTGGATTTGGTGCCGCCAGACTCCATTGAAGCAGGGTGCCTGTTGGCCCGTCATGGCTCACTCCTGGGTATGGAGGAAAGTGACTACGATGCTTCCCAGAAGGCCTTCTCTCACGCCCTGACCATCGCTCAAAATTTGGGCGACGTCGCCTTGGAGGTGCGGACGCTGGCCAATGCCAGCCAGGTATATTGGCACCATGGCCGGGGTGTTCAGGAGACCGCCGAGGCGGGTCTGCGAGCCATCGAACTGGCCGGCAGCATTGATGACCCTCGCCATGAGGCGATGGCCCGTTATTACACCTCAATGTCTCTAAGGGGTAGTGGTGACGTTGAGGGAGCACGCCGCCACGCGACTGCCTTGTTGGCCCTGGCGGAGCGGCTGCGCGACCGCCAGGTGCAAATGAATGCGTTTCACGCCAACCAATATTTGTGCCTGATTCAGGGCGACTGGGATTCCGCTCGAGGCTATATCGATGCCGGCCTCGCCTTGTCTCCCAATGAACTCCCCCTCCTGGTTGGCCGCGTTGCGTTGGAGTACGAGGCAGGTGACTTCGGCCAGGGTAGGGCCTACCTGGACCGGTTCCTGGAGGCGTTGCGGCTGAATCCTCCTGGACCGACCATCCCATATGCAATGATGGCTTCTGTGATCCCCATAGTTGCTCGCATCTCCGGTGTGATGGGTCAGTTCGACATCGCCCAAGAGGCTGCCGATGTTATTCTCTCATCGCCATCCGCTGCCCCCGGTGTCGTCGGGATGGCCAGGACCGGGCTGGCGCTGATGTCGGTACAGCGAGGCGATGTGTCTGCGGCCGAAACGCTGTACAGCTACCTGGATCCTCTACGAGGCAGAATGTTGGTGACACGCACGGCCAGCGACCGCATTTTGGGGTTTCTGTCCCAGACGATGGGCAATCTGGTCCAAGCCGTGGACCACTTCGAAGCCTCATTAGTCTTGTGCCGAAAGGGTGGTTACCGGCCTGAGCTGGCCTGGACCTGCTGCGACTACGCTGACTGCCTGCTGCAGCGCAGTGCCCCCGGAGACCGAGTCAAGGCCCGGTCGTTGCTGGAAGAGTCGCTGTCAATCTCTGCGGAAGTTGGCATGCGCCCATTGATGGAGCGGGCCAAGGAGCGACTGGAGCAAATCGAAGCCCAGCCCGTTGCCGCGCCCGCTTACCCCGATGGCCTGTCCCAGCGGGAAGTGGAGGTGCTTCAGCTCATTGCTGCGGGCAAGACGAATCTACAAATCTCCGAAGACCTGGTCATCGCCGAAGGCACGGCCCGGCGGCACGTGGCCAACATCTACGAGAAGATCGGCGCCGTCAACCGTGCCGAGGCGACTAGGTATGCCCTGCGAGAGAGTTTGCTGTCCCTCGACGAAACCCAACCTGCCGGCTCCTAAACCCTCACGCCCTTTGATCACAAGACCCTAATATTACAACGACGCTTCCTCAATTTGGTCGGTTTTTTGGCCGGAAATCGCTTCGCGGAAGGCAAGGCCACAAAGCTATCAAGCGCGTGGGCAGGTCGCTATGAAGAGGTGCTCAAGGTCCCTATCATATTAACCGTCGTTGTAATACTAAGACCCTCCGGAAATCTTTGATTCCTTTGTCCCTCCTTTAATTCCAACCACCTGCATACACACCGTCCGGATATAAGCGCAACCGGCCACTACACACTTCTGCACATTGGCTCCGTTTCAACGCCGATTTTCCCCAATTTGGATTTGTGCTTTTCGGTCGATGCGGCCCTCCTTGGCCGAGCCCTACTATGAGTGCACATCGAATCACTGACCCAAAGACAGAGCACGACAGAAATTGAGGAGACGAAAATGAGCACTCGAATGAACAGCAAGCATTACGGAGCACAGACCCGAAACCAGGAAAATTCAAAAATAGCGGAGGCGAATCCAATGACCTCGACAAAGATGACCGGAAAATTGAATAGGAACAACATCAGCAAATTCTCGGCGAAGATCCTGGGTGGATTGGCCATCACTGCTTTAATGGCGGCGGCCGCGGTATCACCTCTGTCTGCCCGGCCCATGCTGGCCGACGAGCCAGCCAGTCCGTTGGTCAGGGAGGCGAACATCTCTTATGACCAGCTCATCGACGACCTGGGCGAGTGGGGAAGGATTTCCAACTCCAAAGAAACCCCCACTTCGGTAGACGCCGGCCGTTACGATCAGCTCATCGACGATCTGGACGAGTTCGGCCGCAGGGTCAGTCCCAAGACAGTGGTTCTTTCCCATGACCAGTTGGTTGACGACCTGGGCGAGTTCGGCAAGCCTACCCGCTCCAATGTCACCGCAATCCCGTCCTACGATCAGCTCATCGACGATCTGGACGAGTTCGGCCGCACGGTCAGTCCCAAGACAGCGGTCCCTTCCCATGACCAGTTGGTTGACGACCTGGGCGAGTTCGGCATGGCTTCCCGCTCCAATGTCACCGCAATCCCGTCCTACGATCAACTCATCGACGACCTGGACGAGTTCGGCCGGGTGGCCAATGGCAAGACCACGATCCCTTCCCATGACCAGTTGATGGACGACCTGGGCGAGTTCGGCATGGCTACCCGCTCCAATGTGACTTCGACCCAGTCCTATGACCAGCTCATCGACGACCTGGACGAGTTCGGCCGCACGGTCAGCGCTAAGACCGCGATTCCTTCCCACGACCAGTTGGTTGACGACCTGGGCGAATGGCGAAAATAAAAGCTTACTCACCTCCAATGGTGTTCGTTAAAGAATCCTAAAGGCCACGGGGAGTCAGTCCCCCGTGGCCTGCTTCTAAATATTGGTGGCAGGTTCATACCCAGGTGTGACAGCTAACCAAGGGAACCATAGTCCATTTTTCAATCAATCAGAAGGAGCCCGAAATGACAACAGCAATGGACAGATGGAGAGAGGCCGTCGAAGCACATCAAGAACAGTCAATAAAGTTTCAAATCGAATCAGACTGGCCCCAGAGTGATGTGCATGGAACTTTGGCTCCACGATTCAGGAATAACCCCCGCAGGACCGGTGACCTCGTCCTCGACCGGTTGGATCTCGAGGTTGGCTCCAAGACCTCGGTCCTGGATGTGGGAGGTGGCGCCAGCAAATACGCCCTGCCCTTGGCTCTGCGTTCTCGCTGCGTGAAGGTGGTGGAGCCGTCATCCGCGATGGGAGAGGTCCTTGCAGCAGAGGCAAAGGAGGCAAGAATCGAGAACATCTCAATCGTAGAAGGCCTCTGGGAGGAGGTTGACGTTGATCCAGCGCAGGTGGTTCTCTGCGCCGGCGTAGTTTACGGTGTCGCGGACTTAGAGCCGTTCATACTAAAACTAGAATCCCACGCTATAAACAGAGTTTTAATTGTGGGGTGCATGGAATCGCCCCAGGCCATATTCTCACCTTTGTGGGAAGCTGTGCATGAGGAAGCGAGGAAAAACTTACCCGGTATCCCAGAGTTCCTGAGTGCTCTTTGGGAATTGGACATTTACCCCGACGTAGAGATGTTTGAGCCCACTTTCGGTGAGACCTGCCCAGACCGTGAAACCGCGCTGCAAATCCTTCGGCAGATGCTGTACGTCCAAGCAGACACTGAGAAGGACCAGCGTCTTCAGGCGATCATGGATCAAATGGTCGTCCAAACTACCGATGGCCTGGCTATTAAAGACGCAGGGCCTAGGCGCCAGGTGCTTGTTTCGTGGCGCCCCAGAGAGAATTAGGAAGTGGACCAATGGACTAGCATCCGTCCAGATTTCTCCTGTGGATGACGCTTCAGACCGAGGATCTTATCTGGCAAATCTCAGGTCAACTCATGCTGGGTAGCAAAAAGCATGTGTCTAGAAGAATTTTCACCCATAGGACAGTTACCAGGTCTCGGGAGAGTTTATGAAAATCACCTACGCCATTCGCGGATGGTGTGGGTATCAAACCCCGGTCAACCGCTCAATAGACAATGCATCCACCCTGCGCTAACATCCCACCATGGCCATCGACCGAAAACACCGGCGCATAGATTGTCTTTTGGATCAGCCCGAAGAGCCAGCAGACGAGTCAAACTTGATAGGACTCTGTGAGTTTAGACAAAACGTCCTCGCCTTTAATCCTGAGACAACTGGCAAACTAGGATTTTTCGCTGATTCAGAAAGTCCCTTGTCTAAATCAGCTTCCGCGCCTATCCATCACTCCTCGTTAGATCCAACCGCTCGTACACCTAACACTCCCCCTCAGCCAACCGCCTTGACCAACTGCCGATATCAGTTCAAGCACCTCCTGGGTAAGTGGGGCAAAAGGTCTGCCTGTCCCGGCCCATGGGCGGCCGGTGCTGGGGGCCTGGGAGAACCGCATAGCAAAATTTAAAAGTCGAATATTTAAATCTTAGGGAACTGGGACATCTAGGAGGAAATTTGGTTGACCAATCTATCGCTGGCGCCTGGGAAAACATATCCGATACACCGGGAGCTTTGAAGGGGATTCGAGTTTTGGACTTCACCTGGGTCCGGGCGGGTCCGTGGTGCACACGATGGCTGGGAGCGCTGGGAGCCGAGGTCATCAAGGTTGAGTGGCCCCAGAGCCCGAATACTCGCGGCAACAACATCGCGACGGGAGCGGGTACACCCGAAGGCTTGCCCGCCAATCTGAATACCAACGGCCATTTCAGCGACACCAATTCCAACAAGCTGAGCGTTACCCTGAACACGCGCACGGCCCGAGGCATTGACCTTACCCGCCGCTTGGTGGCCATGTCCGACATCGTCATCGAAAATTTCGCCTACGGTGTATTGGAACGGTGGGGCCTCGGCTATCAGGAAATGAAGAAACTCCGCCCCGACATCATCTACCTCTCCATGTCAGGCTTCGGCCACACGGGGCGTGACAGAGACTATCAAACCATGGGAGCGATCGCGCAAGCTCTGTCGGGTTTGACCTACACCTCGGGCCTGCCAGACAAGCCGCCCGCCGGTTGGGGCTGGTCCTATTTGGACGACACCGGCGGCCTGTATGGCGCCATGTATGCCCTGAGCGCGATCTACCATCGCAACATGACCGGTCAAGGTCAGCACGTCGACAGTTCCCAGTGGATCATTGGCGTCCCCCTTAATGGCTCCGCCTTTTTGGACATCCAGGCCAACGGCCGCTCCACGATGCGAGAGGGTTACCCGCCGGGCAACCGCGCCCATTGGCCCGGCACACCCCTGGTGAACAATTACCGGGGGCCGACGGTAGCGCCCCACAACGCCTACAAGACCAGTCCGGGGGAGTACAGCGACTGGTGCGCCATCGTCTGCAACTCCGACGATGAGTGGAGGCGGTTGGTGGGAGTGATGCGCTCCCCAAGTTGGGCCACGGTCGAGAAGTTTGCCACCCTTGAAGGCCGCCTGGAGCACCAGGAAGAGATGGATCGAGGGATAGAGGCGTGGACGAATACCCTGGGCAAGTACCAGATCTTGGAGCGGTGCCAGGCAGCGGGAGTATCCGCCATGCCCGTTCAAAACAGCCAGGACCGGGTGGAAAACGATCCACAACTGCGGCATCGAGAGATTTTCAGAGACATGGAACATCTCGCGATGGGGACCTGGCCTCTTCAGAACGCTCCCTTCAAGATGTCGGAGACACCTGCCCTCAACAGCCGGTCCGGTCCACTTATAGGTGGGCACAACAAAGAGGTGTTCGAAGGCCTCTTAGGCATCGGCCACCAGGAGCTGGTGGACGGCTTCGAGGACGGCACCTTCTGGCCAAAGGACCTTGGTATGGATGAATATCCGTACTTCAAGGTGATGATGGAGGATGCCCAGTCCGTACGGTGGGGTGGGAATGAGCCAATAGCTAATCTCGGTCCGGCGCCGGCGCGGACTCCGGATGCGGACTCGGCGGGGGCCTTTGGCGGGCTGCGGGTCCTGGAGCTAGCCGATGACAAGGGGCAGTGGTGTGGGAAGCTGATGGCCGACATGGGAGCCGACGTGATCAAGATAGAGCCGCCCGGCGGCGAGGCGGCCCGAAGCGTGGGACCCTTCTACCAGGACATACCGGACAAAGAGAGGAGCCTTTACTTCTGGCACTACAACACCTCCAAGCGTGGTATCACCCTAGACCTGGAGACTAATGAAGGGCGCCGGCTGTTCCGGCAGATGGCGAAGAAGGCGGATGTGATACTAGAGACCTTCGGTCCCGGCCATATGGCCTCCCTTGGATTGGGGTACGAGGATCTTAAGACGGGAAACCCTGGGCTGATCATGTGCTCGCTGACCCCCTTTGGTCAGACCGGGCCGTGGAAGGACTACCAGACCAGCGACCTACTGCATCTGGCGGCGGGCGGGCAGATGGCCAGGTGTGGGTATGAAGACGAGGCCGTACCAGGCGCGCCGCCCATAGCGCCCGGCGGAGGCCAGGCTTGGCACATTGGAAGTCACTACGCCTACATAGCCATTGCCGCGGCGCTGGTGAGCCGGTCTGTTACCGGCCGTGGACAGTTTATAGATGCTTCAATCCATGATGCCTGCGCCCTCACTACCGAGGGCCATGTGAACCAATACATCTATAAAAGGAGCGTAGTCGCTCGCAGAACAGGAGGCGGCAACAGCGACACTGGGCCCAACGCACAGGTCCTGTGTAAGGATGGAAAATACGTGAACACCGGGCAGGTCACCCCGGAGCGTATGCTTGCCCTTGCGGCGTGGATGGATGAGCACGGCTTGGCGGGCGACCTGCTTGATGAAAAGTACCGGGATCCAGGGGTAATTACTCAGAACCAGTCGCATATTCGCGAACTTTTCGTAGCTTTCCTCGCCACCATCACCAGAGACGAAGCCTACCATGGCTTACAGAAACGTGGCTCAAACACCGGCGCGGTCCGTTCACCCGATGAGGTCATGCAGGACCCGCATCTGGAGGACCGGGCGTTCTGGACAGATGTAGAGTACCCTGAACTTGGCAAGACATTTCGGCACCCTGGCTCGCCCGCCATCTTCAACGGCTCGCCCTGGAGGATATCCCGGCCGGCGCCCCTGACCGGTGAGCACAACGAAGATATCCTGTGCGGGGAATTAGGATTATCGAAGGAGGAATTGGCCGTTCTAGTAAAAGGGGGGGCGGCCTAACGGCGGTTTTACTGAACATCAGTGGACCCCGTTCCGGCTCGTTTCAGCCCATAGCATTTGGCAGGGCGTCAATGTTTGAAACAACGGTAAGCACCCGGTTGATGCCGCGACCACAAACCTGACGTCTAAAAACACCAAAGGGGTAAGTAATATGGCGACTCAGACACTCACAGTTGACTCCCAAGTACACGCCTACGAGCGGAATCGTCCCGAGCGTCCTTGGAGCGGTTTTTTGCAGGGCCCGGACGAGGTCACCGGCGACGATATGGTGGCGGCGATGGACGCGGTTGGCG
>DAOUHE010000045.1:0-39968 GCA_034428715.1 Dehalococcoidia bacterium
GTCAGCCGGACTCCATACTTTTCCCTGACCATACCACCGCCTCCCATCAACACTATCCAGAGTCAGGGTAGCTCTTTTGCTCAATCTTTCACGTTACCATTAATATCAAGTTTGACTGACTACTAGTCCTCTCCCAACACGGAAGGGAGAGCTAGACTGCAGGTCAGCCCGTGATCTAACAGTGTGATGGTGGCGGGGTACTGGCGGACCGTCTAGCCATCAGTGGTACTTCAATTACCCGCACTCCACCCGGTCTTGCCCCCTGGCGGCGTCATTCTTGTCCTGCCGCTTCTAACAAAGTGTGGGCCAGCAGCCGCGCTTCAGTGGGCGTTATAAAACTCATCACAGGCCAAAAGCCCTGGTCTTGAAGAACCAGGCAAATGGAATCGGCCGTTCCATCGACTTCGGTGAATTGACCCCCCTCGCCGTGCTCACCAACCTGAGCCAAGACCGTCCACTCGCTCTCGGCAGGAGGATAGCAAACTCCGTTGTCCGTGACTTCATAGTTGCCGGTGTATAAATTATGTTTTGAATATCTCATTCGCCAGCCCTTCGCCGTTTCCGCTGCCGCGCCCAGCGCCAGATGCCGTTTCAGTCTAAAATCCCATCTGCCGCGTCCTTGGATAGCCGATGATGCTTTCTGGGGTATGCCATCACGTCCTGAATCTGGTGGCGTCGTCTGAACCGCCGGTGGTATCTCCTTCGCTGTAGGAATGCGCTCCGGCGCCGGCTAGATGGCCACCTTGGACGATGAGGTATTCGTCCCTTATTGGCCTTTCGTCAAACCAACACTCCAGGATCTCACGAACTCCAGCGGCGTAACGAGCTTGGGCCGACAGCGAAGTTCCAGATGTGTGCGGCGTCATTGCGTGGTTGGGCATGGTCCGCCAGGGATGGTCCTGTGGCGCCGGCTGCGGGAACCAGACATCGCCCGCATAACCGGCTAACTGGCCCGTCTCCAGCGCCTTGACGACCGCCTCCCGCTCGCAAATCTTCCCCCGTGCTGTGTTGACGAGATACGAGCCTCGCTTCATTTTGCCGATGAGCTGGTCGTTAAAGAGATGCTCCGTTTCCGGATGCAACGGGCAATGAATGCTCACTACATCGCATGCTTCCACCAGAGACTCAACGCTGGAATGGAACGTCAGACCCAGCTCTCCCTCCACTTCGGTGGGCATCCGGTGACGGTCGGTGTAGTGCAAGGCTACATCGAATGGCTTCATGCGCTTCAACACCGCCACACCGATACGCCCGCCCCCCACGACACCGACGCTCATCCCTTCTATGTCGTACGACCTCGATATGGCGTCCGCGATATTCCAACCGCCTTTAACGACCAAGCCGTATTGCGGAATGTAGTCCCGGACCAGGGCCAAGATTTGCATAACCGCGTGCTCGGCAACGCTGATGCTGTTGCAATAGGTGACTTCACAAACGGTGATGTTCCTATCGATCCCCGCCTGTAGGTCAACGTGGTCAGACCCGATCCCCGCTGTGATAGCCAGCCGCAGGTTGGGTGCTTTCGCTATTCGTTCTGCGGTGATGTAGGCAGGCCAGAACGGCTGAGAGATCACCACGTCGGCGTCAACGAGTTCCTTTTCAAGGACCGAATCGGGTCCATCTTTATCCGCGGTAATGATCAAGCTGTGACCACGGCTTTCGACGAATTTTCGTAGTCCCAGTCCACCGGATACCGATCCGAGTAATTCTCCGGGTACGAAGTCGATCGCTTCCGGTGACGGCATGGTCTGGCCGCCAGGGTATGCCATGAGGACTGGTATTTCCTGTCGTGCGTATTGGGGTGGATACCCTTTCACGGGATCATCGTAGAGTACACAGACGATTTTCTGTTTCGAAGCCATTTGTCCTCCTACGATCCGGTTCCAACTATTTTAGCAGGGCGATGGGTTCGTTCGATATATAAAATAGCGTTCTGAGTGGGACCACTGCTATTAGACTACCTTGTTGTCTTATTTGCATTGACCACCCGGGCTTTGGTCCCCCGGGCTTTGGTTCCAGAGTCTCCTCGGGTTCGTGATCCAGAGCACCAGGCGGCCGTAACTGGGCGGGCCATGTGCTGGGGTGCCCAATTTCTTCTGCACTATCCATTAAACGCCAATCCTCACGGCGCTTTCGGCCTGGGGAATTTTTCAGGTGTTGACCCAATAGATTAGGGGGAGCTCACTCTCAGACCCACCGTGGAACGCTGCTACGCTGAACCAAGCCCGACGGTGCCGCCGCTGTGGGGTTTACCGCCCTAAGGAGTGCTGCTTCATGGTACCCAAGGAATAGTGGTGAATTTAATTATGAGGATCTGGGCAGGGCGCTTGTCCATCCTCGTCACCTTCAGGGACTTAGTGCGAAATGGTTTCGCACTTATACATTCACGTCAACCACATCCCAAAGCCGCTAAAGCAGATACGCATAGTCTAAAGCTTCTGACCTGAGCTTGGGAGTTTTTGCCATCTGTGAACGACATCACCTCGCTATATTTTTTGTCGCTAAAGTACCGTCAAGGAAGCTGCAATGAAAAAAATGAAAGAGAATCTATTAGTACAATTCTCGGTCGTGTTTTGTGACAATGGCTATTTTGGCCGTGGCCATTGGAGGGATACTGACCACCAGACTTGACAGCAATGTCGGGCACCTGAAGGAGCACGGCGCTGCCATGATGTCGGGCCAAATGATCCAGCCTACCGATCCGATTTCTATCCCGAGCCTCTCTCAGGACGTCCAGGAGCTCCGATGGATAACCTACGGCGCGGTGGGAACCGGTTTTATAATCGTGTATGTCTCGCTGTTCGCTATTGTCCTGCGGGGCTGGCGCACGATTAACCAACAGTAGCGCGCCCTGGTGGACACAAATGAAGAGATGCAACGAGGCCGGGACCTAGCCCTGGACACCACCCAGGCTAAGAGCGCCTTGCTGGCCAACATGAGCCACGAATTCCGTACTCCCCTTAACGCCATTATCGGCTATACAGAGATGCTGCAGGAACAGGCCGAAGACCTGGATCAAAAGGTATTCATTCCTGACCTGACCAAGGTACAGGTGGCAGGAAAGCATCTGCTGGAACTGGTAAACGATGTCCTCGACCTTTCCAGGATCGAGGCTGGCAGGATGGACCTCTACTTAGAAACCTTCAACATATCAGAGTTGGTCAACGACGTGGCGGCCGTCATCCATACTTTGCTTGAGGAAAACGCCAATACCCTGAAGGTCGACTGCCCGGAGAGCGTAGGTTCCATGTGGGCCGACAAAACCAAGATGTGGCAGGCCTTGGTCAACCTGATGAGCAACGCCGGCAAGTTCACCAAACAAGGCACCATCACCCTCTTCGTGGACCGTGAGACCCATGCTGGCGTGGACTGGATCAGAGTCAACGTCACGGACACGGGGATCGGCATGTCCCCGGAGCAGATCGACAAACTATTCCAGCCCTTCACGCAGGCCGACTCCTCGACCACCCGGCGGTATGGCGGTACCGGACTGGGGTTGGCCATTAGCCTCCGGCTCTGCAAGATGATGGGTGGCGACATTGCGGTTGAGAGCACATCAGGCAAAGGGTCCACTTTCACCATCAAGCTCCCCGCTGTGGTTGTTGAACCCCAGGTTGAATTGGAACCCATTGGGGCGCCGCCAGCGGCTGGATGGGTAGCCGGAGAAAATCATGGGGAAGGAGTCCTGCAACCGTGGTGAACTGTTACGGCAGGTCAGCCCTGGATATAGAAATCGACCGGCTAAAGAGAGGAACCAATGAGTAAATTGCTTCTGGTGGAAGACAACGAGATGAACCGGGATATGCTTTCGCGCCGCCTCCTACGACGGGGTTATGAAGTCGTCATAGCCGTGGATGGTGAGGAAGGGGTGAATCTGGCCCAGTCCGAGAACCCCGACTTGGTCCTCATGGACATGAGCTTGCCCGTGGTGGACGGCTGGGAGGCGACCCGGCGACTGAAAGCTGCCCGGGAGACCGCCTCCATTCCCATCCTTGCCCTCACCGCGCATGCCATGTCGGGCGACCGGGACAAGGCATTGGAAGCGGGCTGCGACGAATACGACACCAAGCCCATAGAGTTCTCTCGCTTGCTGGGAAAGATTGAGATACTTTTGGACAGGGATGGTCAATCATGAAAAACCTAGAATCCGAGAACGCCGCTGGCCACCAGCGGCCCAAGGAGGCTCTCCAGGAAGCTGCCGGCCATGCCCTCCTGTCCAGCCACGCCCAGATCATCCACCAGTTAAAGACACCGTTAAACCATATCATCGGCTACGCTGAGCTGCTCCGAGAGGAGGCCGAGGAGAGAGGTCACGTAGAGTTGATCCCCGTCCTCAAGCAAATTCAAGCGGAGGGCCAGCAATTGCTGGCGTTATTCAATCACAGCCTCAGCCCCGCTGAACTGGGAGAGGGCAACCTGAACTCACCTCAACTGTCCGACGAACTATGCGTCCCCATCAACGCCATCATGGGCTTCAGCGAGGCGCTCCAAAAGGAGGCCCGCGGGCGGGGCCAGGAGGCACTGCTTCCTGACCTCCAGAAAATCCGCACCGCGGCCTTGCAACTGCTGGCCGAGATTGTCGATATTTCAAGCTTTTCACCTCCGGAGCCGGATAAGTCTGTTCCTCCACTGGAGAGCCATCCCTCAACCGGCGGTAGCGGGGATTTGGGCGGCTCCCCGCAGTCCCCAGTTGAGGCCAAGGATCAAAAATTAGAGGTGGAAGAGGGCTCTCTCTTAGTGGTGGATGACGATGAGCAGAACCGCGAGATGCTGGCCCGCTACCTGAAGCGTCAGGGCCACACGGTAGCCGTAGCGGCAGACGGCCACGAGGCCTTGGGGATTATCAAGACCAACTCCATCGACCTGGTTCTCCTGGATATCTTAATGCCAGGGGTTGACGGGTATCAGGTGCTGGAATACCTGAAGAGCGATCCATTTTTGAGGGACATTCCGGTCATCATGGTGTCCGGACTGGAAGAAATGGATGGCGTGGTGAAGTGCATCGAAATGGGGGCGGAGGATTACCTGCCCAAGCCATTTGCCCCGGTGCTGCTGAACGCCCGCGTCGGCGCCTGCCTAAAGCGGCGGCGCCTGGAGCTCTCCCAACGAAAGCAACTCCAGGAGCAGTTTCTTCAGGCCCAGAAGATGGAGAGCATTGGGCAACTGGCTGGCGGCGTAGCCCACGACTTCAACAACCTTTTGACCCCAATCATGGGTCACGTCTATTTGGGGACAAAGGCCCTTCCCTCCGGCCATCCTACCCGCAGCAATCTTGAGGAGATTGAAAAAGCCGCCGAGCGGGCTTCCGCCCTTACACGCCAGCTGCTGGCTTTCTCCAGGCACCAGAAAATCGAGCCACAGGTTATCAACCTGAATGACCTGATCACCGATATGGACAAGATGCTGCGCCGGCTCATTGGCGAGGACATCGAGTTGGTGATATTGAACGCTCCCGGCCTGGATTTGGTCAAAGTGGTCCCCGGTCAATTCGAGCAATTCCCCTGAACCTGGTAGTTAACTCTCGCGATGCCATGCCTCGCGGCGGCAGAATAAGTATAGAGACTCTCAATGCCGCCCTGGATGGTACTTCTGACTGACAGCACCCCGGCGGCTCCCTAGGCCCGCACGTAACGCTGTCAGTCAGCGACACAGGGACCGGCATGCCCGAAGAGGTTAAAGCCCACATCTTCGAGCATTTTTTTACCACCAAAGAAGAAGGGAAAGGGACCGGCCTCGGGCTGTCCACCTGCTACGACATCGTCCAACAGAGCGGCGGTCAAATGGTTGTCGAGAGCGAGCCGGACCAGGGCACCACCTTCCTGATATGCTTACCGCAGTGCGGAGAAATAGCGGATTCCCAAGAGAGCGGTGGCGAAGAGACCTGTCTGGCCAAAGGGACAGAGACGGTGCTCCTTACCGAGGACGAACCCTTGGTGCGTAACACGATCGCAACCGTATTAAGTGAACAGGGCTACAATGTTTTACAGGCAACAAACGGCGACGAGGCCCTGCATGTGGCCCGGGCCCATGCCAGCGAAGAGATCCATCTCCTGCTAACCGACGTTGTAATGCCACATTTGAACGGTATAGAGCTGGCAAAGCGCTTTCGGAACACCCATCCCGATGCCCGAGTCCTTTTCATTTCGGGGTACACAGATGATGCTATCACCCATGACACAACGCTTGATAAAGGCGTGGGCTTCCTGCAAAAGCCTTTCTCTCCGTTCGTGCTAGCTCGTAAGATGCGAGAAGTGTTGGAGAAATCATTGGGATAAACCCGGAGCAATTGTTCCTTTATTTGCGATGCCGCCCAACCCAGTCGAGCAGCCCCCAGCTATGCAGAATCGAAACGGCTACCGGCCTTCGCCTTAATGCAAAGTCCCACCACCGATCGGGTATATGGTCTACATCCAACGCCACACCCGCGGCAACCGTGACGGGCAAGACCAATTGGTATCTGGGGACCCACCAAATCAGGCCACCGGCCACGGCGGATTCGGCCGAATGTCTAATGAGTTTCAATGGGAATCAGTAGGAATCAATTTTTAACAGAGAATCTCCGCGTTGAGCTAGGGGCAAAAATGCCAACTAAAGCGTATAAATCCGGGGAATCGGAGTTAATTTAACGCATTGGATTAAGCGTGGCTCGGCGTGCAGGGGACGTCACCGGGGACTAATCCCGCGAATCGACCCAGCCCAAGGGATCGGTCCAAACATCCACCACCCGGGTTCCTTTGCTGCGGTTGACGTAGCCATAATCAACCAGCGACGCCAGAATGGCAGCTCCCAATCCGCCGCCCAGGTGGTGACGGCGCTCCGTCCAGTCGGTACAGCCATAGGCGAAGCGCCGTTTGGCTTTTTGGATCAAGGCCAGGTCGATGCCTCGCTCCAACATGGCCGCTGCTCCCCCTTCCGTCAATCTATAGTCCGGCTTAGGGACGGCTGCGGTTTCCGCCAATTCTATCCATCCCCTGTCCAGCAGTTGGGCGAAAAGCTGGATCCCGGCCACGCCCGCCAGGTGGCCGTAGCAACTGCGGGCCTGCCGCATGGCTGTGTCGCGCCGGACCTCCCTTTCGGCTTGGGGGCTCCGCCGGGGGATTTCCAGCGGCGGTGAACTCGGAATGCGTTCCGTTATGGTCATCGACATTCAACTCCTTGGTGCGGGATGGTTGGACCCAGGTTAATCATCCCGCCCGATAGCTTTATGGATGGCCTGCACCCGCTCACGCATGGCGCGGAGCAGCACAGCGGGTGGCGCGGGCGCTACGTGGGTGTATCCGGCGCCCAGTTCCACCAACTCGGCAGCGCTCAGGGGCATGGCCGGGTGGCCCGTGGGGAATTGCAGCTTGGCTTTGCCTATCTTCCTGACCCCGTCGGCCAGTTCCTTCAGCTTGGTTCGCAGACGGGGGTCCGTTGGGTCCCGGATACCCATGTATTCGGAAAAGTCGGTGGGGCCGATGGCTACCAGGTCTATGCCGTCCAACGCAGCTATCTGTTCCATCTGGCTGATGCCAAGCTCGTCCTCACACATCACCGACAAAATGATCTCCTCATTGGACTGCTTGATGTGCTCTTCCCAAGGCACGGCCCCGAAGCGGGCGGCCCGGGAGCCTCCCGCGGCTCCACGATGGCCCATGGGAGCGTAACGCACGGCATCCACCGCCCGCTTGGCGCCTTCCAGGCCTTCCACGTGGGGGATGATGATCCCTTCGGCTCCGGCGTCCAGCAGGCGCAAGATCAGGTTTGCGTCGTCGCCGGGTATGCGAATCAACGAAGTCACGCCCGCAAGGTCGGCCGTCTTTATCATCTCGGCGACCAAGGTCAGGTCGAAGGTCGTGTGCTCCATATCTATGAAGGCAGCGTCAAATCCGGCCACCCCGATTATCTCCACCACCTGGGGATCGGCCAACGTCACATATGTGCCCAAAGCCAGTTGGCCCTTCGCCATGACTTGTTTGACCCGGTTTTTCCGCATGATCTATCTCCGTTCCGGTTCTAGTTGTGCCGGTGGAACCCGGCTGCAGCCAATGTTAGCAGGGGCTGCATGGACCCACAACGTGGATGCCCGGCTGCGCGGCGGTTTCAAATCGCCATCAGCATCCAGGCTGATGCTATACTCCCGCCCATGACCGGGTTGTCTTTACTATTTGTGTTGGCTTCGGCCCTGGCCCATGCCAGCTGGAATTTCTTACTGAAACGTTCCCAAGACCAGGCGGTGTTCCTCTGGTGCCTGCTGGCCGTCACCACCATATTGCTGGCGCCATTGGGCGCGTTTCTGTTCTGGAAATTTCCCTTTGGCGGTGAGGGATGGCTGTTGGTGGCGGCGACGGTGGCGCTTCACGCCGTATATTTCGTGTTGTTAGGCCGGAGTTACGCCAACGCCGACCTGTCATTGGTTTACCCCATCGCCCGGGGCACCGGCCCGGTTCTGGTGCCGGTGCTGGCGGTGGTGATTCTGGGCGAGACTATAGCCCTTCCGGCGGTCTTGGGTATCGCCGCGGTGGTCGGTGGCATCTATACGGTTTCGCTATGGGGAAATTTCCGTGCGTTAATGGGCCATCCACTGGCCTTCCTCAGGAACCCAGGCACCCGTTACGCGGTGCTCACCGGATTGACCATTACGTGCTACGCGATCGTGGATAAGGTTGGCGTAAGCAGGGTCCAACCCTTCCTGTACATGTATCTGATGACCTTGGGTTCTGCCGTGTTGATCAGCCCGTACGTCCTGGCGTCAAAGGGCATGGACGCCATCTGGCGGGAATTGCGGTTCAACGCCGGGGTAGTGGCGGTGGCGGGGCTTTTGACCTTCCTGGCCTACGGCCTGGTCTTGACCGCGTTTTCGCTCTCCCGGGTGAGCTACGTGGCTCCGGCCCGTGAGGTGGGCATAGTCATTGCGGTGCTCATGGGCATGATCTTTCTCAAAGAGCCCTTCGGGCGGGGGCGGCTCTTGGGTTCCGGATTTATCGTGGCCGGTCTTGCTCTCATCGCGTTGTCGCCGTAGCGTTGGTGGCTGGGTTTGGGTTCGGCGGGCCTGTGCTGACCTCGGCTTGGTAGTTCGAAACGGGGCAAAATCCCTCCAACCCCCCTTGCCAAGGGGGGCGGCGTCTCCCCCTTTCGCAAAAGGGTGACTAAGGGGGATTTCCACGTCAACGCACCCGGTCAACGCACCCGCCAATTTGAACCTGACAGACCGGCCACGTTGCATAAAAACATCGAATCCCTTGGGGCCGGCCAAAAAACGCAGCCGTTAACCCAGCTTGGGGTATAATGGCCCCGGCTGAAGCGCAAGCCAATTCAACCCCAGGAGTTTCGGAAAATGATAGATCGAGATAGGCTGGTGAACGCTTTTTGCGGCCTGGTGCGCATCGACAGCCCTTCCGATGAAGAAGAGGAAATGGCCCGCCACCTAATCCAGCGTTTGGAAGGTTTGGGATTTAAGGTGGAACGGGACGCCCACGGCAACGTGATAGCTTCCGAAGGGGGAGAGAACCCCTTGCTGCTGTCGGCGCACATGGACACGGTGGAGCCGGGCCGGGGTATCAAGCCCCAGGTCAACGGCGACCGTGTCGTGTCCGACGGCACCACCATCTTGGGTGGCGACTGCAAAGCCGGGGTGGCGTCCATCATGGAGGCGCTGGAGGCGTCGGCTGAGGATGGAACCGCTCGGCGGCCGGTTCAGGTGGTATTCACCAGGGGTGAGGAGATCGGCCTGGTGGGGGCAAACAACCTGGACTACTCGATGATTAGGGCCAAAGAGTCGGTGGTATTCGACGGCAATGGCCCAGTGAACACCATCACCGGCGCCAGTCCCAGCTACATGAGCTTTGACGTTACGGTGAAGGGACGGGCGGCCCATGCCGGTGTCGAACCCGAGAAAGGCTTGTCCGCGATTCGTATCGCCACCGAGATAATCCAGGCGTTGCCCCAGGGCCGGCTGGATGAAGAGACCACCTTCAACGTGGGGTTGATTTCCGGTGGCTCGGTGCGCAACGCTGTCCCGTCGGACGCCGCGTTCGGCGGGGAGTTTCGCAGCCGGAATGTTGAAACCCTAGACTCCCTGCGGATGCAGTTGGAGTCCACCTTGGAGACGGCGCGAAAGAAGTATGCCGACGCCAAGATCCAGGAGGAAATGGAAGTCCTCTTTCATATGTACAACCTGGACCCCAACGACCCCATCGTGCGGTTGACCACCGGGGTCATGAAGGACATGGGCCTGACCCCCGACATAAGGCCTTCGGGCGGCGGCACCGACGCCAACGCCATGCGGTTGCACGGCATAGAGTGCGTCGTGGTGGGCATGTCCACCAACGAGATGCACACGGTCAAAGAATACGTGGTCATTCCCGACCTGGTGAACACCGCCAAGTTTTGCCAATTGGTGATGGCGGCGGGCCGGAATTAGGCATGGGCGATTTAATCATCTGAGATGGTCTAATACTCCCGTTCGTGGTGAGCCTGTCTAACCACCCGGATGCCTTTCGACTAGCTCTTGGCGAATGGAAAACGCGTGGCTTTTTTAAATTAAATCAGCCTGGCAGGTAACTAGCCCCTGGAAAGCCCCAACAGTCAAAATTCAAACCATCATTCGAAGAGGTCAATGATATGAATGGCGCAGAGCTTAAAGCGACCCTGAAATCCGGCGGCCGGGTTTTCGGCACCATGATCAGCGTTGGCCGCAATCCCCATTGGGTGCCGGCGCTTTCCGGCGTGGGTTTGGACTACGTGGTGGTCGACACCGAACATAGCCCCTGGAGCCGGGGGGAATTGGGCGATTATCTGGCCAACTTTGGACCGTCGTCCCCGGTGCCCATCGTCCGGGTTCCAATCCCGGATTCCCACTATGTGACCATGGCGCTAGACGCCGGCGCCCACGGCGTCTTGGCCCCATACTGCGAGACGGTAGACCAGGTGAAAGAGGTGGTGGCCGCCGCCAAATGGCGTCCCCTCAAAGGGGAGGCGGTGAAGCGGGTGGTGGAAAATGACGAACATGTCAGCGATGCCAGCAAAGCTTATCTAGAAGAGCGCAACCGCAACAGCATCTGTATCATCGGCATAGAGAGCGTGGCGGCGGTGAACAATCTTAAAGCGATGATCGAGGTTCCGGGCATTGACGGCATCTTCGTGGGCCCAAATGATATGAGCATCCAGTTGGGTTTCCCCGACGAATATGACCGGCCCGAGTATCGGGACACGGTAAAGGGCATCATCGACACCTGCGAGGCCAAGGGCATCGCCGTGCTGGTGCATCACCAGAACACAGAGCTATCCACTTACTGGATCGGGCAGGGCGCCCGCTTCGTGCTACATTGCACCGACCGCCGCACATTGGCCGCTGCCTTCCAGGCCGACTTCACCAAACTACGGGACTATGCCAACGACCTGTAGCTGGGTTCGCGACGCGAACTTCCCCCTTTCGCAAAGGGGGATTCAGGGGGATTTCGTTCCCTCTGCTTTTAACACGTCGAAGAGCGATGATAGTGACCGCCAGTTTTATAGCGATCACCACCGACAAACCCCCTTAGTTCGACGCAGAACTTCACCGGGCTGGATCAACTTCCGGCCCGCTGATCCTCGTTTGGAATTATGATATCTTTATGATATTATATTGATGGCATATCTGCCTGAAATGATAACAATATAAGAGGTGACCTCCGTGCCCTTTGACCTTCGCAAAATCGTCGAAGCCCAGCAAAAGGCCTTGGCCTTGGTCGAGAACCCCGAAAAACGGGAAACATTGGAACGGTTCTTGGAAAGTTCTGGTCCCCTGGTCGAATCGGCGGCTCGTGACGCCCTTTATGAGATGGTAGAAGAGATGAACGGCCAGCTTGCCCCGCACGCCAGGGTCCGCCTGGTGCAAGAAGGGAACAAGGTTTTGCCGGAAGTCGTCTCCTTAGCCGACGAGATAAGGAGGGGACGAACGGTGTTGATAGACGGCGATTCAATCTCTAAAGTTCTGATCAGGATGCCTTCTGAAGTAAAGACCATGGCCACCGATGCCGCGCAGAAAGCCGGCACCTCGTTAAACACCTGGACCGTTAACGTCTTGGAACGGGCCGTGGTCAACCTTCGCGAGCGCCAGCAAAGGGCCAGTCAGAGCCCAGACTCCGGCCCGGACTCCAGCCCAGACTCCAATGAAGTAACCGGAAACGTGGATCCGAATCAGGAGTCCGAATCCAGATAGTAGCGGTTCGCGATCCCAAGACAAACCTTACGGAATCCCCGGAATTCAATCCCGCAGCTTGTTTTTAGCGAATGGCCAGTTCTTCCACGGAACCAGCAAAACGAAACCAGCAAAACGGAACCGACAAGACGGACCAGCACGGCCTGCGAATTGGAATCACCTGATTGACCCTAACTTTGCGCCGGCGGGTCCCAGCGCCGGCGCAGGGAATCCACGTACACCCGCCCGTAATCGCCGTAGTGGGCATTGGCTTCGTCGCCGGCCAATGATTCGGCCCAGAGGTACTCAACGTCTTCCCAACGTATGGGATATTTAGGTTCGTCGAAGAACGTGGATACCGCTTCGGCGGCGCTGGAAGAATCGACGTACCCCATCATCTGGAAATTGTCGTAGGAATTTCCCCGGTCAGATATAAACCTGCCTTTCATGGCTGCCAATATGATGAAGGTGGGCATCGTTAAAGCTCTCAGCATTCAGCTCTCAGCGGTCAGCTAACCCCGCCCGGACCCAAAAGCTGATAGCTGAATGCTGACCGCTGATAGCTATTTGGTAAAAATGTGCACCGTGGTCACGTCGCCGGCGCCGGAGCATTGAGCCAATCCCACCTTTGCTCCCACCACCTGGCGCGGCCCTGCTTCGCCCCGCAGTTGGATGACCGTTTCGTGGATCATGCGTATTCCAGAAGCTCCGAAAGGGTGGCCCATGGCCAGCAACCCGCCGTCGGTGTTCACCGGAATATCCCCGGTCAAGGCGGTTCGCCCCTCCTGGGTGGCTTCCCAAGCCTGGCCGAAGGGCGTCAGGTGCAGCGACTCTATCTGCTGCAGCTCGCCGATGGTCGCGGCGTCATGGACCTGCGCCAGATCGATGTCCTCGGGCCCCAGGCCGCTCATCTCGTAAGCCTCGAGAGCGGCGGGTTCAGTGCGGTAAGGACTGAACGCCGAATGGTCGCTGCCCCGGCCGTTATAGTTGCCGGAACGTAGCACGGCGGCGGCGATCTTCACCGTTCTCTGCCGGTCTATCCCGTACCGGTCCAGCGCATCAGAGGCGCAAAGCACCGCCGCCGCCGCGCCCTCGCTGGTGGGACAGCACTGGTAAAGGGTCAAGGGGTCGGCAATGAGGCGTGATTGGAGCACCTCCTCCACGCTGTAGGTCCCCTTGCGGTGGGCGTTAGGGTTTTTGGAGGCGTTTTGGCGCGCTTTTACCGCCACCTGGGCCAGGGCCGTGGCGGTTGCGCCGTGGTCTTCCATATATCGCCGCATACGCAGGGCGTAGCCTGCCATCATGTGGTCGGCGCCGATGTAGCGTTCGGGGCTATCTTCGGCCGTCACCGTCACCGGCCCGCTGGGCACCTTTTCCGCTCCAAAGGCTAAAGCCAGGTCGAAAACCCCGGTGGCAATGCCCCAGTAGGCCTGCCAGAAAGCGGTCGAGCCGCTAGAGCAGGCATTCTCCACGTTTATTATTGGTATCCCCGTGAGGCCCAGCTTGCCCAGCGCGGTCTCCCCAACCGACATACCGTGGTAGTAAACATGGCCAAAATAGGCAACGGGCATGTCTTTCCAGGCCACTCCGGCGTCGTTCAAAGCATCGGTCACCGGCGGCAGAGCCAAGCCGGCCAGGTCTTTATCTGGAAAACGGCCAAAGGGATGGATGCCCACGCCCGCCACGCAAACTTCCCGGCCGGAACGAAACTGGGTCATGGGCTAGCCTCCATAGACATTGTGATAAAGGGAGACGGGCACGCGATGAGCTGTCTTCCGAGAGCCGCTTTTAGAGTCTGTTTAACCAATACAGTGGCCGGCGGCGATGATGAGCCACGGCCTAGACTTGAACCGTTCCATTGGCTTCGCGAATAAGAACGGTGTATGGAAAACGCATCAATTTGATGTGGCGAATTTCAGGTTGGTCCTCAATCGGGTAGCGGTTTGGGGATTCGCAGACCCGGTCTAGGACGGATTCGAACTCGGCAAGGTAGGACGCGCCAAGTCCTGCCTGCTGAGTTTCGTAGTAAGCGACGGTCTCTAAATGCTCGGCCTGCGCTTCCGGGTGAAACTGGTAGGTCACCGCAACAGGGATTTGGCTTTCAGCCGGACCTCGTCAGCGGAGATGGGCTGCACATCTCCTCGATCGAGTTCGCGTGCCCGCCGCCCAGCCTCAATAAGCCAGGCATGTTCTGACTCGTCCTCAGACGGAGTGTCTAGGCTCAATAGCAGCTTTTGTGCAAGTTTGGCACGATCTTGCGGTGACAGACTAAGCGCCTCATTTTCAATGCTTTGGCGGTCCATGTGGTCACCTCATTGTATCCGGCGTCCTTAGGATTAAAAATTTTACTCCGTCCACCACTTCTTTGCTATGATTCATCTGATCAACCACTTGAAATAACGGGCCGCCATTTATAGACGGCCTTGTTGGTCTCTTCGCTTTCAGATGTTACCGGCTGTAGGGCCAGTTCGACCTCCATGCCGATCTTCAAGTCTGCTTCCTGACAACCGATGACCTCGGCCAATACCTGGGGGCCTTCGGGCAGTTCAACCTGGCCTAAGAGGTACGGCACGGGTCCTAGCCACCCCGATGGTGGGACACGTACGATGGTATAGCTATAAAGGGTGCCCCGCTGTGAGAATTCCACCGGCTCAAGGTTGCTGGAGGTGCAGGCCTGGCAGAAAACAGCCGGGCCAAAAACGTAGACCTGGCAATCCCGGCAGCGTGTTCCCACCAAAACTCCCTGGGTGCCTTCGCCGTTGGTCAACTTTAACCGAGTGGGGTCTATAGACGATAGCATGGGGCTACCTTAACATCTTTGAGTCCAGAGGGTTCGAAACGGGACAGACCAACGTTTCGGGCGCCAAACGTTAGGCCATTAAACCAAGCCTTCTGAGATCATCGGTAGACCAATCCGCTTATGGTCTTTAATGTCTTGAGAGCGAATGTCGCACCCGGTCTAGAAAACGGCACGGTGACCCTTCTGCCATCGGGATGCCGGTACCGGTGGTGGCTGCCCCTCTGCCGGGAAAAAGAAAACCCTTCTACCAGAAGGGCTTGGGTCAACTGTAGGGCGGTCACAGAACGATGCCTGCTGTAATCGATGCTAGTCACAAATTAACAATTACAGACGCCCCAGCTGACACGGTTACTTGGTCACTCAGCGGTACTGGTTGCCCATCTTCCTTAAACTCTTCTAGGATCATCGCCAGAACTTCCTGGATATTTTGCAAAGCTTCCTCCTGGGTTTGACCCCGGGTTGACGCTCCGATATTTTCCCAAGGTGGACAGAAGGCGCGCCATCCGTCTTCGTCGGCCTCCAACTCTGTTCGGAAACCGTGGCTTTTCGATTTCCCCCGCTCACGCACAGCCCTTATATCATCACAATTCTACCAGCGCCCGAGCAACCCGTTGGCAACGGTATCCCACGGTCTGACCCGAGGGGATTCTCCCATTGACCGCCATTCCTCACCATGTTAGGTTGAGGGTGCTTTGACTATGTCCCGAAATACCTGGCGGTACAATCAATTGTACATAACTTGCGACTCCATAACGCCGTGAACATGAGCAACATAACTGGACCCGAAGACCCCAACCGCCTGATGTGGGAAATGTCCCTGGGGGAGTTTCTCCAAGAGGCCGCCGCCCGAGATCCCGGCAAGGTGTTCGTCGAGATAGCCGGCCAGAATATCACCTACGATGAGATTCAACAGAAAGCGCTGCGGACGGCGGAACTATTTAGCAACCTGGGCGTCGCCCACGGCGACCGGGTATGCCTGTTCCTGCCCAACTGCCCCGAGTTTTTGTATTGTTGGTTTGGCCTATCGATCTTGGGCGCCATCGGTGTCCCCATCAACACGGCGTATAAGCGGGACGAGACGGCCTACATCCTGAATGACTCCGAGGCCGTGGCCTTTGTGGCCCATGAGTCGTTGATGCCCATTGCCCGGGAGGCGGCCGGGTTGGCATCCCAACTGCGCTACCGTATGGCGGTAAGAGAAACCGGTTCTGACACATCTCAGCCTTCGCCGGCAGAGTCCAATGACGGTGAACCTTCGGATTGGATTGACTTCGGCGATGCGGTGGCGGCGTCCGGCTCTTTGGAAACTAGGCCGCTTGTTTCGCCCGGTGACATTTCAATGCTGGGTTACACATCTGGCACCACTGGGAATCCCAAGGGAGTTCAGGTGACCCACCAGATGTACGTCGCCGCCGGACAGGGCTTTGCCCATTGGACCCAGGCCACTCCTGATGACCGGTTTTTCACCTGCCTGCCCTATTATCATGCGAATATCCAGTACTACTCCACGATGGGAACCCTGGCGTCGGGGGCTACGTTGCACGTCGCCGAACGGTTCAGCGCGTCCCGTTTCTGGAGCCAGGTGAGGGAAGCCCGGGCCACGGTGGTCAACTTCATCGGTATGATGATGCCAGTGCTGGCCAAACAACCCGAATCGCCCACCGACAAAGACAACGAGGTCCGCCTGTTCTACGGTTCCCCGGCATTCTCCCCGGATTTCCTTCAAGGATTTCAAGACAGGTTTGGAACGGACGTCATCGTGGGCTTCGGCATGACCGAAACCTGTTACGGCACCATAGAACGCATCGGTACGCCCCGGCGTCCCAATTCCTCGGGCCAGCCCCGCCTTCATCCCGATCCACGATTCTCCAACCAGGTCCGTATCTCCCATCCGGAGACCGGACAGGTATTGGGGACCAGCCAGGAAGGGGAGATCACCATCAAAAACCCCGCGACCATGGCTGGATACTGGCGGAACCAGGCGCAGACCAGCCAGTCCCTCAAGGATGGGTGGCTGTACACCGGCGACCTTGGCTGGATGGACGACGATGGGTTTCTCTATTTCGTTGACCGCAAGAAAGATATCATCCGGCGGCGGGGCGAGAACATCTCTTCTCAGGAAGTGGAGGATGTCATCAAATCCCATCCAGACGTTTTGGACTGCGCGGCCATCGCCGTCCCTTCGGAGTTGGGAGAAGACGAGGTAAAGGTGTATGTCACCTTCCGGCCGGGGCTGGAGCCGGAGTCCGCGCCCAAGCCGGAGGACGTGGTGTATTGGTGCGCCGAGCGGTTGGCCTACTTCAAGGTTCCCAGGTATGTGGAGATACGCGACGAACTGCCGCGAACGCCCAGCCTGCGGGTTCGAAAAGACCTGCTGCGCCAAGAGCGGGAGGACCCAACGCAAGGATGCTTCGACCGGGAAGCAGCGGGGATACGGATACGTTAGGCGATAGCAATCAGCCGTCAGCGGTCAGCGGATACAACCACCACGATAGCCCCCTTTCGTAAAGGGGTTTGGGGGGATTTAAACCTCTAATCAACCAACCCACGTGATTCCCGGAGACCCCCGGCGGCCCAAAAAGCTGATCGCTGAAAGCTGACAGCTGACAGCTAAAAACCAAGGAGGAAAAATGGCGGAGCGTAAATATTGGCTATTCAAATCCGAGCCCACGGCCTATGCGTTCGCCGATCTGATGGCCGAGCCAGACCGGACCGCCGAGTGGGATGGCGTGCGGAATTATCAGGTACGCAATTTCATGCGGGACGATATGAAGGTGGGTGACGGCATCCTGTTCTATCATTCCAGCGCCAAACCCTTGGCCGTCGTGGGATTGGCCCAAATCGTCGCCGAGTCCTACCCCGATCCCACGGCCTTCGATCCGGCGGAAAAGCACTACGACCCCAAGAGCAAACCCGACGACCCTGCCTGGCTCATGGTGGACATCCAGGGTGAGCGGGAGTTTGACCGTGCGGTGACGCTCCAGGAGATCAAGGAGAATCCCAAATTGGAAACCATGTTGCTGGTAAAAAAGGGCATGCGCCTGTCCATCCAGCCGGTTACCCAGGAAGAATGGGATGAGGTCGTAGCTTTGGGGACTGGAGGAACCAGCGGTTAAAAGCCGCCAGTCACCACAATGGAACAGGAGAAGATTTCCATGGCGGACTACAACTACGAAACCCTGCTGACGGACCTGAGCGACGGTATCTTGACCATAACGCTGAACCGCCCGGAGCGCCTCAACGCGGTCAACGAGGTCATGCATGGCGAACTGGAAAGGGTGTTCGCCCAAGTTGGAAGCGACGGGGATGTGAGAGCCATGGTGTTGACCGGCTCGGGCAGGGGCTTTTGCTCCGGGGGAGACATTCAGGCCATGGACGAAAGGGGTGGCGCCATTGCTTTGCAACACGGCCGTTTGGGGGCGGTCTCCCAAAGCGGCCGCCGTTTGATACATAACCTCCTGTGGATCGAGCAGCCGACGATCTGCGCCCTCAATGGGGTTGCGGCCGGCCTGGGCGCAACCATCGCCCTGTTTTGCGACATCATCTACGCCTCGGACCAGGCCAGGATAGGCGACACCCACGTGCGGGCCGGGTTGGTGGCCGGAGACGGCGGCGCCGTCATCTGGCCCCTGCTCATCGGGGTGGCCAAGGCCAAGGAATTGTTGATGACCGGCGATATCATCGATGCCCAGGAAGCGGAAAGGATCGGACTCGTCAACAAGGTGGTTCCCAATGACCAGCTCGTGGAGACGGTTATGGAACTGGCGGCGCGTCTGGCCAACGGCCCCGCGCTGGCGATACGGGGCACCAAACATGCCATCAATAAACGGATCTGGAACGACCTGAACCTGGCTTTGGATATGGGCCTTTCACTAGAAGAAAGGAGCTCGCGCCACGAAGACCACAAAGAGGCGGCGCGGTCATTCGTGGAAAAGAGGACGCCCCTGTACAAAGGAACCATTTAGCTGTCAGCTGTCAGCCGTCAGCTTTTGGGGCGGCGGGTTGCTGGAGTTTACGTGGGTCAGGTGGCTATGGGGGAATCCCCCCAACCTCCCTTTGCGAAAGGCGATTATCCCTTGACAACATCTCAACAGACCAAAATATGAGCAATGATCCTATGCTGTATGACGGCATCAAGGGTAGCCATGAAATCAGAACGAGCCTAAACAGTTGTCTATAGCTGTAGAAATAAGGCCATTGACCACGGGAGAACTGGAGCTTGTTGAGGGCCAAATCAACTTTGATTGGGCGGCCCACCAGAAACACCGCGAACGCCTCGGCAGGCAATATGCAGGTAGGGCAGTTTACCTGATAGCCTGGTGTGGAAACATCCCTGTAGGCCACGTTTTACTTGAATGGTCGGGGACAAGTGACGAGCCTATGAGGTCCCAGCTACTCCGTTGCCCGAACCTCGAAGACCTCTTCGTGGTGCCCCAATATCGGTCTAAAGGAGTTGGCTCTCGACTATTGCAAGAGGCCAAAGCTCGCGCCCAGCAAGAAGGTTACAGCCACATTGGTTTAGGTGTCGCTGTCGACAATCCCGGCGCCCGTCGCCTGTACCAGCACCAGGGATACGACGATGCGGGCTTTGGTGAGTACAAAAGCGGCGGAAGTTACATAGACCAGGAAGGTAATGAGCAAACTTGGGAAGAGAGCTGCTGTTATTTGCTCAAACCGATTGGGAGCATCGAATCAGCCTGAGAGTACGATTTGATATTAAATGATAATTACCTTTACGAAAGTGGGGCTATCGCGGAGGTTATATTCGCTGACCGCTGATGCACCGGGAGGATCACTTGAGGAACCGGGATACCCAGGCAGCCAGGTCGTACCACGACGCCACCAAACTTAGCTACATCAATCTTTCCAACAAGCCGCCCCTTTACAAGTCATATTCCGGTGCTGTCTCTATATCCCTTCCTGCCGATTTCCCTCCGACGGATACTCCTACGCTGCAATCGGTATCTTCTCCCGTGATAGGCCCGGAGATTCCCCTGGACCTGTCTTCCCTGGCCCGGTTGCTGTACCTTTCCGCTGGATTGGTTCGAAAAGCCCAATTGCCAGTGGCGGGGGAGGTTCACTACCGGGCGGCCGCTTCGGCGGGCGCCCTTTTCCCAATAGAGGTGTACGCCGTGTGTCGAGCGATCCCGGGCCTCGACGCCGGGGTCTACCATTTTTCACCGGCGGATTTTACTTTGAACCCGCTGCGACAGGGCGATCATCGGGCCGCGCTGGCCGAAACTGTGGATGGCGATGACCTGGTGGCTGCCTCTCCAGTAAGCCTGATCTTGACCGCCAACTTCTGGCGCAGCGCCTGGAAATACCGGGCCCGCAGTTATCGTTATTGTTTTTGGGACGCGGGAACCATCCTGTCCAACCTGCTGGCCGCCACCTCGGCTAAGGGGCTCTCCGCCCGGATATTGGCCGGTTTCCTGGATGATGACGTCAACGGGATCTTGGGATTGGACGGCCGCGACGAATCGGCCGTCTGCATCGTGCCGGTGGGCCGACCCGATCCAGCCGGTGGCCACTCTCCCGCCGATTCCGGTGCATTGGCTCCAATCCAAGCCCACCAGGTTGACTTGCCCGTGGATGTCATCCACTATCCCGAGATCCAGGAGGTCCATGTGGCTTCTAACCTGGACGGCGTTGGCGAGGTTTCCGCCTGGCGGCTGGCTGGGCCGGGAAGCGTTCCCGCCGACCGGCCGCCGTTGGCAGGCCAGGTTTATTCCATCAGCGGTAAACCACCGGAGATGGGGGAAGAGCAGTTGGCCGATTCCCCGTTGGGATATGTAGTATCGGAACGGGGTTCCACCCGGCGCTTCAACCGCCGGGATATCCCCTTTGCTAAGTTCGCGGCGGTGTTGTCCGCGACGGCCGCGCCGGTGTCGGCCGACTTTCTGGGAGAGGGCCGACCTTCGCTGCTGGACCCATACTTGATCGTAAATGGGGTCCAGGACCTTCCTTCGGGGTCTTATTTCTTCTCCACCCACGATTCCACACTGGAGGAGTTGCGCCTGGGAGGAATGCGCCACGAGGCGGGCCATCTTTGTTTTGAACAAGCATTGGGCGCCGACGCCAGTGCCGTGGTCTATTTCATGGTTGACCTGGACGGTGTGTTGGCCAAATATGGCAACCGGGGATATCGGGCGGCCCAACTAGAAGCGGGGATCTTGGGTGGAAGGATTTACCTATGCGCCCATGCCCTGGGCCTGGGGGCCACGGGCATGACCTTCTACGACGACGACGTGACCGAATTCTTTTCTCCCCACGCGGCGGGGAAAAGCCTGATGTTCCTGGTGGCGTTGGGAAAGACCCATTCCAACAACCGCGTACGCCCTTTCCGGTCGAGGGTGGGCGTGTTGCTGGATTCCATGGCGAGAGGGGCCAGAGGTGTCCCGGGCAAACGGGTCTAGCTGGCGATCAAGAAAAGGTAATCGCCGCCGGTGTTTTTGAATCGGCTCATCACCTGGTGAATGTGGCCTGACCGGATATCCTCCTCCAACCGGCGGCAGCCGTCGGTAACCTCGGTGTGATCGGCCAGCGATGAGAACGTGGAGATTCCTTGTCTGAATTCCGGATCCAGGTACATCTCCGGCCTTTGCTTGCCGCTGTAGAGAAACGAGTCCTGAAGGTCCTCGGCTACGTCGTACAGTTCCATGCCCATGGTGGTGAATCCCGCCTCATTCAGCGACCGCTGGACCAGGTCCAATGGCCGGCATCTGCTGGATCGACCTAGCCATGCCCTCTGGGAAGTACTCGTTGAGCCAATAACCCTGCATCTGATGCGGTGCGGCGGTGAAGATAACGAACTTGCCTCCACCCAAAACCCGGTGGGCTTCCCGGAAGACAGGGATCAGGGCCGTCCAAGTGATGCAGCGCCAGGGTGCACATGACCCCAGAGAACACCTGGGCGGAAAAAGGGAGAGCGGCTGCGTCGGCCCGGTGCCACCCAACCAAGGATTCCTTTGCCTGGGCCGTGGAAAGCATGAGGTCAGACACGTCAATCCCGTGCCATCGCCCTCCGTTACGAGCCGCGGCGGTGGTGTAATTGCCCGTGCCGCAGGCAACGTCCAGGTATGCGGCATCCTGTGCGATCTCCAAGTGGGCCGACAACCTGCTGACCAAATATGGGTCGGCCCGGCGAGTCGAATCGTAATCGAACCCAATCCTGTCGTAAGGCGACACGAAGCCCCTGGTCTGTGAGACTTGGCCGCCAATTTTAACCGGCTGGGCGGCCAAAATTAGAGGTAAGGCGCTGGTACCCCCAGTTAATCCTTTTGAAGGTCTGAGGGGTCCATTACCCGAAATCCGATACCCACTTTCACCTGGTACCAGGCCACGCTTCCGTCCTGGATGTTTCCTCTAATCTCCTTCACCTCAAACCAGTCTAGACCTTTAAGGGTTTGACCGGCCCGGGACACGGCGTTTTCAATGGCCTGTTGCAGGCCATCGGAGGAGGAGCCCACCAGTTCGATAACTTTGTAGGTGTGTTCGTTGGTCATATCCTCTTGATTACCTCCTGCGCTGAATAGTGGTTTAATAATGCGGCCCTGACCCGATAAACAAATATACCAGCCCAGGCCGGAGGATCAAACCTTAACCGCCGGTTGCCGGAAGGCAGGCATCACCTCTTTGGCGAACCGGGTGATCTGCTCGGCGAACTGGGCTTTGGTCTCCCCCATGGGGAAGGCGATCAGCACCTGCTCCAATCCCGGATATTTCGTCTCGAAATCTTTAAGGTAATCGATGGTCTCTTCCGGGGTGCCGGCGAACCATGCCCGGTTATCCAGAACGTCGCGGAAGCTGCTGCCCGCCGCTATGTGGGTAGCCACTCCAGCGGGTCCCGTGGCTTTCATCTGGTCCTCGTTATATCTCAGCATTCCCAGGGGAGCGGCGAACTTTACGTGCTCTTCAAATAGCGGCTCCAGGGCTTTCTCCGCCTTTTCGTGACTATCGTCCAGGTAGGCCCAAAGGCCCATGGCCATATTTTCTCCCAGCTCCAGCTCACGGCCATGGCGGGCGTTAGCTTCCTGGAACTGGGGCACCCACTGTTCGATGTATTCGGCCGAAGTGCCCAACATCATGCCTTTGATCCCGTGCTTGGCCATGAAGTCCAGCCCCCGGGGATTGCCGCTGACGATGGGCTGCCAGGTCTCCACCGGCAGATTCACCGGCCTGGGCACCAGGGTCAACTCCTTTAGCTGATAACCCCGGTAGGGAATCTCCGGCGGAAGGGTGTAATGCTTACCCCGGTGGCTGAAAGAGTCCTGATTGAAGGCCTTCATAATGATCTCGAACTGTTCTTCAAAAAGCTCCCGGTTGGCGTCGGCATCCTGCATTGGGGCAGCGAAGGTCTCCACCTCCCGGGTGTGGTACCCTCGGCCGATGCCGAAGATCATCCTCCCTCCGGTGAGGATGTCCACCATGGCGTAATCTTCCGCCAGCCTCAGGGGGTGCCACATGGGAAGGACGTTAAACCCGCAGCCGAACTTGATCTTCGCTGTGTGTTGGGCCAGGTACTGGCTGAGAATGAGCAGATTCGGGATGCATTCGTATCCTTCCCGCTGGAAGTGGTGTTCCGCCATCCATAGAATGTCGAAATCCAGTTTTTCTAGTAATTGCGCTGTTTCCCTGGCGATGTCGAAGACCTGGATCAACCGGTCGTTGGAATACCACCGGTCGTCGTGGGGGATGCCGTCGAAGCCTATCCCTTCTCCTTCCAACACGTGCCCGGCATACAGGGTCGAAAATGACTTGATCATCGAAGTCTCCTTTGTGGTGCCCGGTAGAGTCTCAGTGTTACCGCAGAGTTTACCCTGTGTCCGTGTCCGGTGGAATACCTAACGCACGGTTTAATAGTGCCGTTCGGCCCCCTTGGAGGAAATCGGACGTGTTGAAACGGGGTTTTGTTTGGTCTGGCCGCGTAGTCAACGCGAGCCTTGGAAAAAGAAATGCGAAGTTGCGTCCTCACGAAGGAGGGGATTTAGGGGAGGTCGTCTAGGCCTGGAATTGACGACCACCCGTAGTCCCCCTTCTGAAGGGGGACGGGTGGCTTCACCCGGTGGAGCTTCGGCTCCGGGTTGGATATAATCGCCCGAAAACCAGAAACACCAAAGGGAGGCGCAATGGAAACGGTAGGATTCATCGGCTTGGGAAACATGGGCGGCGGCATGTCCAACAACATCCAAAAGGCGGGTTATCCCATGGTGGTGTACGACCTGCGGGAGGAAGTGATCAAGCCCCTGCTGGACGGCGGCGCCCGCCTGGCCGGATCTCCCGCCGAGGTGGCCCGGCTCAGCGATGTGACCTTCACCTCATTGCCCGGACCCAGAGAGGTTGAAGCGGTGGCCACTGGCCCCGAGGGAGTGTTGGAAGGGATCAGCCCTGGCGGAATATACGTTGACCTATCCACCAGCCGCCCAACCCTTATCCGGGAGATCGAGCCGAAGTTCAGGGCCAAGGGCGCCCATGTGTTGGACGCTCCGGTCAGCGGCGGCAAGTCGGGCGCGGCCAGCCGGAACCTGGCGGTGATGGTCGGCGGCGAACGGGAGATTTTCGAGCGCATCAAACCCCTTCTGGACGCCTTTGGCGACAAGGTGTTTTATGCCGGAGCCATCGGCGCGGGCAGCGTGGCCAAGCTGGTGCACAATATGATCGGCCACGGTGTGCGCCAGGCCATTGCCGAGGGGATGACCCTGGGAGTCAAGGCCGGGGTGGAGCCCGAAGCCCTGTGGCAGTGCATCCGCCGTGGGTCATTGGGACGCATGAGCGGCCTCCACGAGGGCATCGCCCGGACCGTATTCCGTGGTGAATTCGAGCCCGCCAGCTTTGCCCTGAACCTGTCCCGAAAGGATGTGGGCCTGGCCACCGACCTGGGCCGTGAGTTCAACGTTCCCATGCCTGTGGCCAACCTGTGTGAGCAGATAGCCATACAAGGCATGAACCGTGGCTGGGGCGAAAGAGACAGCAGCGTCACCTTCCTGCTGCAAGAAGAGCAGGCTGGGGTCGAGGTACGCGCGTCCGGCGTGGACCCAACCAAAGCGGGCCGTTTCATCTCGACCCATCCCGAGGAGTAGAGGGGCTCGGGCGTTAAACGCCCGTTATCATCTTGGGAGAGATGCTCATCTGTTGTGCCAAGATCCTAGCCGGCGAGGTCTGGTTCAAGGATTTCTGAAGAGGGAAGTGAATGCCAATCGGCGGCAGTTAGCTCCGCCGCCGATCAAGGCCAACGTACGACTGGTAAGTTTCAACTACTTTTTCAGGTCGGCCGCGGTCATGCTCCCCGGCAGCGTGCCCTCGTAGCTGATCAAGTTGCCGAAGCGGACCCACCTACCGCCTTCGGCCCGCGCCAAATACGCTGCTTGGACCGGGTCGTGGTCCGTTGGACTCATTGTGGCAGTGAAGAGGCACACGGAGCATTGGAAACCGTTTACCGACTCTGCTGCTTTGATCAAGCTTGCTCGGGTGAGGTCTTTACCGGCTCGTTGGAGGACCTCCTCCATCAGCTCCCCTATGTACTGGCCGTAAATGGTCAAGTTGTTGGCATCTTCTATGCCGGCATACTGGCGGATAATCTCCAGGTGTTTAGCCACCCCTGGGTCATCTACCTCCCAACCCTGGCGGATATAGGCGAGTGATACCGTGCCTTCCAAGACTTCGGGCCCAGCAAGGGCCACGCTGAACTCGTTGGCGCTGACTACGCTAAGGACGAAGGGGACATCCCAGTCCAAGTCCAGCCGCGCGTGTTTTATAGCGGTGGAGAACTGGCGGGGTGTGGCCCAGATAGCAATCACGTCGGCGCCGGCCGCGTTGAGCCGGTCAACCTGCGCGTTGAGGTCTGCGTCAAGTACCTCATGGGTTTCCTCTCCCACGATCTCCAGGGCGTCGCCCACCCCTTTCCTTACACCGGTGATGCCGTCCAGGCCGAAGTCGTCGTTCTGGCGCATCAGGCCCACCTTTTGCCCTGCGAAATTCTGGGCGATGTATTCACCCAGGATCACGCCTTCGCCGGTGTAGTTGTTAAGAGAGCCGAAGACCATGGGTCTGGCAGCTGGGTCCTTTACCCACTCGATGGCGCCGGAGGCCACGAATAAGTCAGGAACACCCTGTTCCTGGAGATAGTCCACCACTTGCAGGTGGGTTGGTGTGCCCAATCCGTTGAGCAGAGCGAAGATCTGGTCCTGCTCCACCAGCTTGCGGACCAGGTCCACCGCCTTGGGTGGAGAATAGGCGTCGTCCTCCAGCAAAAACGTGATTTTCCGGCCATTGACTCCGCCCTTGGTATCGTTGATGAAGTCAAAATAAGCCTTGGTCGAGTTAGGAATCTGCGAGTAGACGGCTATAGGACCGGTTAGCGAGGTATGAGTTCCCAGGACGATCTCATCGCTGGTAACCCCCGGAACCTCTTCGGCGGCACCGCCACACGCACCGATGATGAATCCCATCCCTAGGAATAACGCCAATGCTAAAAGCCAGAGTTTTCGCGTTGCTAGCACCATGCTTCCTCCTCAAATATATGACACATCAAATTTTCCGTAATGGGAACTTATATGCCTTTGAAACGGTGACGAATTATACCATGTTGCCACTTTTCCATCCTTAAAAACGTAAATGAAATAACTTTCCACATGGGCCTAGCAGGACTCCGGCATATTAGGTCCAACCGAGCCAGACTCCGGGACATTCTCCGGTTCACTGACGCCAAAAGGACCACACCCGCCGCCACTGCTTCCAGGTCTGAAATGGGCTCCAAGTCAAATGCCCCTGGACGAACCCCGCCATTCCCCTTGGAAACAGGATGATTACCACAATCAAGAAACCGCCGAAGATGACGTTGCGAAGGTCGCCGACCCCGGGGGTGATTCCCGCCAACACGCTAACGCCCTCCACCTGAAAGGTCAGGAAGAGAGCCCCGATGACCGAACCCAAGATGGTGCCCAGGCCGCCGATAACGATTGCCACCAGAAAAAAGATGGAATCAATGAAATTCAGGCTGTCTGGTGAGACGAACCTTTGGACGGCAAAGAGAAGCCCTCCACCTAGGCCCGCGTACAGCGAGCTTATCCCGAATGCCAGGGCCTTATAGCGGGGCACATCGACTCCCATCTGTTCCGCCCCTATCTCACTGTTGCGGAGGGCGACAAAGGCCCGGCCGATGCGGCTGCGACTCAGGTTCCAAAACAAAAGGGTCATGATCACCAACGCCAACATCGTCAGGTAGTACAACCAATCGCCACTATCCAGGAATCCGTCCACAATGCCGGGCGGGTCCACCCGGCTCCCGCCGATGCCATATGTTCCATTGGTCCACCGAGTCAGGAACTTGATCTTCAGGATTTGGGGTAATGCGATCATAAGGCCGAAGGTGGCAATGGCAAGGTAGGGGCCCCGGAGACGGACAGCCGGGATCCCAATCAGGACCCCGCCGATGATGCCCGTCATTCCGGCCGACAGGACTATCGCGCCCAGCAACGGGAACCCGTACTGTTGGGAGAGGATGGCGGTGATGTATGCGCTGATCAGCACCAGGGCCGCATGTCCCAACGAGACCTGCCCGCTGTAGCCCGTCAACAGGTTCATGCCGAGTAAAATAAGCATCCAGACGCCGAACATGGTGGCGTTGAACGTGCGAAACTCACCAATGAATAGACTGAAGAAAGGCCAGCCGTGGAGGAATGGGAAGACCACCAGCAGGAGGGCGAGTAGGAATAGCCAGATGGCCTTGCGCTTCAAAAAGCCGGTGGGCACCCTTTACACCCTCCTCTGTGGAGGGCGCCCAAAAATGCCTGTGGGCCGGACCATCAACACCAGCACAATCAGGGCGAACGCTATCGTCAAGTCCGTGCTCCCAACGTTGGATGGCACGTAGGTACCAGCCAGGTTCTTGACGACACCTATCGCCAGCCCTCCGACCACCGCTCCCACTGGACTGTCCAGTCCGCCCAGGACGGCCGCCGCCAAAGCGAAGAGCAACACGCTAAACATAGTACCTATGTCGAGGCCCAGGTTCTGGGCTACCAGTATTCCAGCGACTGCTCCCACCGCGGTCCCCAGGCCCCAGCCGATGCTCAACATCCGCTCCACCGGTATGCCCACCAACCGGCTGGCCAGGCGGTTCTGAGCGGTGGCCCGCATCGCCAGACCAAATCCGGTCCGTTGGAATAACAAATATAGAAATGCCATTATGATTACAGACACGGCCAGTATGCCCAAGCTCAGCCGGCCGATACAGATGCCGCTTGCACACGACGGGGAACCGCTGAAAACGCTAAAGGGGCCGAATCCTCTTGGCAGGGGCCCCCAGATGTAGAGCGCCAGGCCGTCGAAGATGAGAAACAGCCCCAGGGCGACTATCAGCGTATTCAGCTCCGGCGTCCCTTCAACACGGCGCATGATAAGCCTTTCCACCAAGGCGCCGATTGCCATCGCCGCCAGCAGAGTGAGAATGAACGCCGGCCAGAAGCCCAAGAAGGTTCCTAAGGCCGACCAAGCGATAAAGGTGGTGAACATGGCCATCTGGCCCTGAGCGAAGTTGAGGGCCCCGGTGGAGCGGTAGATAAGCACTATGGCGAGGGCCAGAATGGCGAAAAGACTGCCGCTGGCGATCCCGCTGATAAACTGTTGCAGGAATAGTTCCATTTGCCCTTATAAACCTTGTTAAGCTAGAAGCCCAGGTAAGCTCCGCGCACGGCTTCGTTGCCCAGCAGGTTTTCGGCGGAATCTTCCAGAACTACGTTGCCGGTCTCCATGACGTATCCGTAATGGGCGATGCCCAACGCCTGGGACGCGTTCTGCTCTGCCAACAAAACTGTGATCCCTTCCCCTTCGCTCATGTTTTTGACGATGGCGAATAGTTCCTCCACCAGAATGGGCGCCAACCCCAGCGATGGTTCGTCCAGGACCAGCAGAGTGGGACGGGCCATCAGCGCCCTTCCGATGGCCAGCATCTGTTGCTCACCGCCGCTGAGCAGGTGGGCCAATTGGGTTAGCCTGTCGCCAAGCACCGGGAAGTAGGCGATGACTCGATCCATCTGCCGGCGGACCTGTTCTCCACCACCGCGGGTGTAAGCGCCCAGACGCAGGTTCTCCCGCACTGTCATTTCACCGAATAGCTGGCGTCCCTCGGGTACCACCGATATGCCGAGGTGCACGATGCGGTCAGCGGACAGCTCCCTAATCTCCCGGCCGTCAAACTCAATGGAGCCAACCGACGCCGGAAGCAAACCGGCGATGGTCCGGATGGTGGTGCTTTTGCCCGCCCCGTTGGCTCCCAAAATGGTTACGATTTGGGATTTAGGCACCTCCAGCGAAACGCCGTGCAAGGCTGGGATCTGGCCGTAGGAGGCGTGAACGTCTCTAAGGTTAAGCACCCGTTGACCCCAGATAGGTTTGGATGACGGCAGAATCCTGGCGTACCTCCGCGGGTGGGGCGTCGGCGATCTTCCGGCCGAAGTCCAGCACGCATACTCGGTCCGAAACTTCCATTACCAAGCTCATACGGTGTTCCACCAAAAGCACTGTCACCCCATGGCTGTCGCGAATTTCTCGTATCAGGCCGGCCAGGGTGCTCACCTCTTCGTGAGTAAGGCCTCCAGCCGGCTCATCCAACAGTAGAAGTTCGGGCCGTGAAACCAATGCACGCGCCATCTCGACCCGCTTTTTTATGCTGTAAGGCAGCGATCCCACGGGGGTGTCTCTGTAGCCCGAGAGGTCCAGAAACTCCAGCACCTCCTGGGCACGGAAGCTCCCCGCTTTTTCCTTCTTCAAGGCTTTGGGCAGCCGCAAAACCGCTTCCATTAGGCTGTAACGCAGATCGGAGTGTTGGCCAACCAGCAGATTGTCCAGCACGGTCATTGTCGAGAATAACTCCAGGTTTTGGAAGGTGCGGGCCACGCCGAGGTTGATAATCCGGTGGGGCTGCACCCGGAGCAGGTCCTGACCTTTAAACTCGATGGAGCCCTTCATGGGTTCATATATTCGGGTGATGCAGTTGAAGACCGTCGTTTTGCCGGCGCCGTTGGGTCCAATTATCGAGAGTATCTCGCCCTTTTCGACAGAGAAGCTGACGCCGTCGAGGGCCAGGATGCCTCCGAAGCGAATCGAAAGGTCTTTTACTGTTAACAGCGCCAAGTTACACCGATAAGTTCCGGCGAGGTGCTCAAGGTTACGAAGAATTTAGATACCGTTATTTGGCTCTTTTCTGGGGATTCTACCGGAGCAGACGCCATAGGATAAAGTATTACAATGCCGCCGATAGCCTGGTTCGCTGATAACTAAAGTGATCCGTCGATTGTGATATCCAGCAATGCGGGTTTGCCGCTGGCGAAGGCTTTTTCCACCGCCCCTTTTATCTCGGCGGGGTCTTCTATGGACGAGCTGGGTACGCCCATGGCTTGGGCCATTCCCGCCAGGTTTAGGGGGTTGGCAAAGTCCATGCCCATATACGCGCTCTCCCTTTCGCCGTCTTGAAGCACGCTTCGCAGGTAGATGTCCATGTTAACTTTCAGGATGCGGTAGGCGCGGTTGTTGCAAATTGCGTATACCACAGGGATGTTGTAGCGGCTGGCGGTCCATAAGGCTTGGACTGTGTAAAGGGAAGCGCCGTCCCCGACCACGGCTAGAACCGGCCGCCCGGGATTGGCCAGCTGGACGCCCAACGCGCCGGGCATTCCCCAACCTAGAGCGCCGCCCCGGATGGCGTACATGCTGCCGGGTTCGTCAAAATCGAACGCGCCCATCAACGCGGCACTGGAGGTTATGGCCTCGTTGGCCAGGATGGTGCCTTCCGGAGCTCCCTGGGCCAGTTCGTGCATCATCCGCTCCACCGGCATGGGACGGTTCTCCCACTTGGCTTGGGCACGCTTCTTCTGCGCTTCTTCGGCACTCCGCTTTTGCTCTCCCCATTTGGTGGCGCGGGTGGCCGCAGACTCCTGGGCCGAGGCTGACATGTCCTGGTCCAACGCCTGGGCTAACTCAGCCAATCCCGTTTTGGGGTCGCAAATGATACCCACCTCGGTGGCATAGATCTTCTCCACTTCCCAAGGCGCGTTGTCCAGATGGATCAGTTTGGTGGAGGTTTCCAAGAAGGCGTCTTCCACATAAAGAAACGAAGAGAATATGTTGGCGCCCACCGCCAGAACCACGTCGGCTCCAGAGAAGAGGTCTTTGGTGCGGGGGTTGCTGGTGTTGAACTGGCCTCCGTACAAAGGGTGGCTGGTGGGGAAGTTCACCTCGGAGAATGACGCGGCGTAGACCCGGGCGCCCGTCCTTTCGGCCACCTGGACCAGTTCGGAGGACGCTCCAGATTGGGCCACCCTGTCGCCCAGGACGATGAGGGGGGTTTTAGCCTGGGACAACAACCGGGATGCTTTCTCGATGGCCGCCGTGTCCGGGCGGGTCCGGAAGAATCCCGGCGATGAACCGGCTATCTCCACGTTGGCGGTATCGTCCATGGTGTCCCAGGGAAAGGACAAAAACACCGGTCCCTCGGGCGGGGTCTTGGCCTCTTTGAATGCCCGGCGAATTGCAACCGGCAGGTCCGAGGGATGCAGTATCTCGGCGCTCCACTTGGTGAACTGGGACGTCATTTCCACCAAGTTGCCTGACAATGTCGGTTCATGGAGCATCATGCGTGTGTCAGAGTTTCCCGCCGTCAGCACCAGGGGTGTTCCGCCCCGGAAGGCGTTGTAAAGTGCGCTGATGCCGTTGGCCAGACCGCCGGCGATGTGTATATTGGCGAAGGCCGGCCGCCCCGTGGCCCTGGCGTAGCCGTCGGCCATGCCCACGGCGGTACCTTCCTGCAATGCCTGGATATACTTGAGCTGGGGGTAGTCCTGCAGGACATCTAGCAGGGGAGTTTCGCTGGTGCCGGGATTGCCAAAAATATATTCCACGCCTTCAGCAATAAGCATCTGCGCCAGGGCGTGCTTACCGGTCAATGTGGCCATTTGGTTACCTTCCTTTTTGTTAGCGGTCAGCTTTCAGCAATCAGCCGTCAGCTTTTGGGCCGACGGCGGGGGTTTGGGCTTTACAAATGTTGGTTGGCGGGGGGAATCCCCCCAACGCCTTTACAAATGAGGGCCATCGTGGTTACTTCGATAGCTGATAGCTGATAGCTGATAGCTGACGGCTACTGATAAACCATCCATTCCAGCAGGTTCTGGTCCGGATCCCGGGCGTACATGCTCACTGCCGGATGGCCGCCGCCGCCGCGGGCGCCTTTACGCGATCCGGGTCCGCGAATGATCTCCACGCCGGCCTCTTCCAGCCATTTTTGGCACTCTTCGGCCGTTCCATTCCAAACGAAGCAGATATCGCCGCAACCGGGCACCGCCGTGGGGCCTCTCAAGCTGGCGGTGTAGCCTTCCGGATGCACGTTGATTTTGGAATCGCCGATCCGAATGGAGAAGATCCCGGTCTTGCCAGCGCGCCAGTCCTCTTCATCGTTGATGGTGAATCCCAGCCGCTTGTAAAACTTGATCAATTCCTCCGCATTGGCGGTTGGAATGGCGATGTGGTCGATACCTACGCTGCCGCTAGCCATGTTTGTCTCCTTCCGGTGGATTTTCTTGACTCCAATCAGGTTGATTGGGGAAATGCATGTCATAGGGCGCTTTTGGGCGGTGAGTCTTTCGACAAGCTCATGACGAGCGGTGACCAGACGCCCTCTCGCGCTCTTGGTGAGCCCGTCGAACCATCAGCCAAACGGAACTAGCCCGTGCTCGACGCCGGTGTTTGGCGGGCCGCCATTACGCGTCCAAAGAAGTCTAACATCAACTCCTGGAGCTTCGGCGCCTCGTTGGAGGTTAGCCCGTGTACCGCACCGGGGATGATGTGCAGCTCAGATCCGGATATCTTCTCGTGCAGGCTGCGGGAGCAATCCACCGGGATCCTTTCGTCGGCGTCGCCGTGGACGATGAGGGTGGGCATCTTCAGACTGGATAACCGTGTCTCAATGGAATCCCCGATATCCAGATACGCCCGCATGCTGCCGATCATGCCAGGGAACTTCTCCATGTTGACCGCCTTCAGCCGTTGGAATCTTTCGGGTTCATTATCCCGAATGCCGGGATTCCTAAACTCCAAGCCCCGTTCGACCGAAGCCTCGCGGCCGTGGGCGGCTTCGTTGGCCAGAAGATCGTCCATTTCTTGTTGCCTGGCTGCCCGCTCCGGCTGGCTAGCGTAGGTCATGGTGTTTACGAGAAGCAGAGTGTCTACCATTTCTGGATGGTCCAGGGCCATGCCCAAAGCAATGGGTCCGCCGCCCGACGAGCCGAGAACGTGGGCCTGGTCCACTCCCAACCTTTGCAACAACGCCCGAAGGTCTTGTACTTGGTTGGCCATGGAATACCCGTCTTGAGGCGTCTCCGAGCGTCCGGCGGCCCGGCGGTCATAGAAGATCATCTGAAAGCGGTCCGAAAAGCTGGCCGCGAAGTTCTCCACCATGGCGGCGCTTCCCTCGCCCCCGCCCAATCCGCCGTGGATCATCACCAAGGGCGGGCCATCGCCGTGAACCTCGTAGTGCATGTTGTAGCCATTTATGGTTTCTTGAGGCATGGGTCCCTCGCCAGATGTCAGATTCAACTTAACCTTAAGTGTCAAATGGTGATTGGGCGTGTTAGACGCAATCTTAGCTGGGCGTTTCACGGGTGGCAAGGGGACGGCTTGTGACCGTGTGCTGTAAGATGTCCGTACACTGGGCGAATGACAAGCTCGGGAGGATGTCACCATGCGGAATGAATTTACCGCGATAATCGAGTGGGACGAGAGTTGGTTTGTAGCTTATTGTTTGGAGATCCCCGGTGCTAACGGCCAAGGGAAAACCAAGGCCGAAGCAAAAGAGAGTTTGTGCGAGGCTATCGCGTTGATCTTGGAGGATCGGCGGGACGAAGGGATGCGGGGAGTGCCGCCGGATGCCATTCGTGAAACGGTAACGGTGGAGTGAACCGGGTTAGCCTTTTGAGGCACCTTCGCAGGCACGGCTGTTATCTTAAGCGGGAGGGCCGCTCCCATTCATTGTGGTGTAATCCACGAAATGGGGCCGTCGAGGCTGTACCCCGCCATGTAGAGATTCAAAATGCCCTGGCGGGTAAGATTTGCCGAACCCTCTCGATTCCAGTGCTCGGGAGATAATTTTTTCCACCATAAAACGCTTGCTTCGCGGCGAATATCTTATCCCATCTTTCTAACTAGGTGAAATCCGAATGTTCGACCTGCTGATTCTGAATGGCCGGGTGGTGGACGGCATCAGCCAGACCTGGTACCGGGCCAGCGTCGGTGTATCTGGAGATACCGTATCCATCCTGCGGGGTGACACGTTGGCGCCTGCGTCCGATGCCGGCCGGGTGATTGACGCCAGTGATCATGTGATCTGCCCGGGCTTCATAGATATGCACTCCCATTCAGACCTGATGCTGTTGGGCGATCCCCGGCATGAAGCCAAGGTCCGGCAGGGAGTGACCACCGAATGTCTGGGCATGGATGGCCTTTCCTACGCCCCCACGTCGCCAACCAACCTGGAGCATCTGCTGACATATCTGGCGGCCGTCAACGGCACTCCGCCATCAGATATTCGCTGGAACAGCGTTAAAGAATTTCTGGACCTGCTGGATGAAAATGCCGCCTGCAATGTGGTATACATGGTCCCCCACGCCTCGATACGGGTGGAGGCCATGGGCTGGGAAGACCGGGCGCCCACAACCGAAGAGATGGCTCGAATGCAGGAACTGGCCCGGCAAGGAATGAGGGACGGCGCGTATGGCTTCTCCACCGGTCTGACCTATCCGCCCGGCGCCTTCAGCGACACTGACGAGTTGGTGGCCGTGTGCGAGGCCGTCGCAGAGCTCGGCGGTTTTTACATGACCCACGCCAGGTACAGCCTGGGCGACCGCCTGATTGACCCATTCCGCGAGGCCCTGGAAGTAGGCCGGCGCAGCGGCGTGCCCGTGCATATCTCCCATTATCACAGTCCGCTGGATGGCATGGGCCAGAGGATGCTTGCTTTGGTTGATCAAGGGCGCAACGCCGGGCAGGACGTGACCTTCGATCAATACCCATACGCCGCGGCCAGCACGGTGCTCCACTCCCTGGTGCCCTATTGGGTCCACGCCGGCGGACCGGCTGCGTTGCTGCAAAGGATCCAGGACCGCCAGGTGCGGGAGCAACTGGGCGATTCGGTCAACCCTATGTGGGGGCTGACGCTGGAACACTACATATTCAGCCACGTTGGCTCGGCCAAAAACAAGGAATGGGAGGGCCGGTCGCTGGTGGACCTGGCCCGGGCCCAGGGCAAGGGCATGGTGGACGCCATTTGCGACCTGTTGATCGAAGAAAATCTCGAAGTCGCCTTCGTCGCCCGCACCGGTAATCCGGACAACATCAGGGCCATCGTTAGGCATCCTGCCCAGATGGTGGGCTCCGACGGCTTGCTCACCGGCGAGATGCCCAACCCCAGATCCTACGGCACTTTCCCCTACGTTTTGGACCAATTCGTTCGAAACGAAGGATTGCTTCGCCTGGAAGAGGCCGTGGCCAAGATGACATCCATGCCCGCTCAGCGTCTGGGCCTGAAAGACCGGGGGGTCCTGCGGGACGGCATGAAGGCCGACATCGTTATCTTTGACCCGGAGAAAGTTGCCGCCAAGGCCACGTTTGAAGACCCTAAGCAATTCCCCGAGGGAATCGACTACGTCCTGGTCAACGGCAAACTGGTCATAGACAACGGCGTCCACACCGGCGCATTGCCCGGCAGGGCCCTGCGGTCTCAATAGCCAATAAGCTGTCGGCGGTCAGCGGTCAGCCATCAAGTATCGGCGCCCCAGACTCTAACCCTGGGGCTGTCCGACTTGTTTCCAGCGAGGCGATAAGGCATAATTCGTTGGCGATTGGTTAGCGCTGCCCTAGTCAGAAATACCGAATCAGCAGTCCGCAGAAGGCTGACTGCTGATGGCTGACTGCTAAATGCTACGGAGGAATTCGATGGATTTCGAAACGACCTACACCCCAGAACAAGAGGAATTTCGCCGGGAAGTGCGGGATTGGCTGAAAGACAACATGCCGCGGGGCATCGTGCAACCGGCCGACCCTATCGACCTCTCCGAGGAGCAGTACGAAAAGCGCCGGGACCTGGGACGCAGTCTGGGGTCCAGGGGCTGGCTTTGGCCGACAGCTCCCACCGAGTACGGCGGGGGCGGTTTGTCGCTGGACCATGCCGTGGTCATCGAAGAGGAGATGGACTCCTATGGTATGAATATTCCTCCCTACTACGATTCTGGGGGAAGGCTGGGCGGAGCGTCGATACTGGTCTGGGGAACCGAGGAGCAGAAACAACGGTTCCTGCCTCCCATCATGAAAGGCGAAGTCCGCACCTGGCAGTTGCTAACCGAGCCCGAGGCCGGTTCCGACCTGGCCAGTGTCAAAATGTCGGCCGAGCGGGACGGAGACGATTACATAATCAACGGCCAGAAGATCTTCGTCGGCAGCTCCCTGGGCGCCGATTACGTCTGGACGATTACCTGCACCGACAACGAAGCCCCGAGGCACGAGAACTTGGGGTGGTTCATGATTCCCACCACCCTGCCTGGGATAACGATTCAACCCATGGACCTGCTGATCGCCGGCGGTGAAGGCGGCGCCGGTTCCGGGGTGAAGAACACGGTTTTCTTTGACAACGTCCGCGTACCTGCCACCAACCTGATCGGCGGCGAGAATCAGGGCTGGAAGGTCGCCACCACCCACCTGGAGTTGGAGCACGGCACCGGTGGCCGCATCGGCCGTAACTGGCTGGTGGACCGCCTGTTCGAATACTGCAAAACCACCCAGTGCCGAGGCGAGCCCCTGACCAAGGACCCCGATGTCCGCGACCGGCTCGTTGACGTGTATGTAGAGGCTGAGATCGCCAGGCTGTTCAACCTGCGCAACTACTGGATGCGCCATTCCAAGGCGCGCATCACCTACGAAGGCCCCCAGTCTTCTTACTACCGTAAAACCTCGGGTCTGCGCATGGCCGGAGCCATCCTGGACATCCTGGGACCCTCTGCCCTGACCTACGACCCCAAATGGGGTGCGGCCGAAGGCCATATGGAAGCCCATCAGAGGTCGGCCATCGTCGCCCTGCATCCCGGCGGCACCGCCGATATTCAGAAAGTCATCATGGCTCGGCGCATCGGGATAGGCCGTGAGGTGCGGGAGCAGGCCGGCGCGCTGGCCTAGGAGCTTTCAGCCGTCAGCGATCAGCTGTCAGCTTTTCGGCGGCGTTTGGATTCAGAATATCATCGCTGGTGCATGACCAATAGGAGCGGATATGGACCTGTCATTGACTGCCGAGCAGGAGATGCTAAAAGCAGCAGTTAGCCGGTTTATACAGCAGGAGTACCCCAAGGAAACCCTGCTGGAGATGCAGGATTCGGGGGAAGTCACTCCGTCGCAACCCTGGCGGAGGTTGGTTGAAACCGGGTGGCTGGGCATCGTCATCCCCCAGGAATACGGGGGAGAAGGCGGGTCGTACACCGACGCCGGCGTCCTGTTTGAGGAGTTAGGCCGCGGCCCTGTTCCGGGTCCCCATATCAGCTCAGCCGTCATGAGCGCCTTCACCATCATGGAAGGTGGCACCGAAGAACAAAAGAAGGATTGGCTGCCCAGGCTGGCCAGGGGGGAACGCTCTCTGGTACTGGCGCTGACCGAGGCCGACTATTCCTGGTGGCAAGAAGATGTCCATCTGGCGGCCCGCCGCAATGGCAACGGCTACAAGTTGAGCGGTACCAAGGGATACGTCATGGACGCCGGCTCTGCCAGCCATTTCCTATGCGCCGCCCGGTCGGAGGAGACCGGCGAGGTGGGGCTGGTGATGGTTTCCGCCGACGCCCCCGGAGTCGCGGTTAGATCGCTTCCAGGGTTTGCCTGGCACCTTTGCGAAGTCACCATAGAAGACGTGGCAGCCTCTGAAGGCGAGGTTTTGGGCAACTCTTTCGCCGGTGGCTGGGATGCTCTTCAAAGAGCAATCTCCAAGACCATCCCGATTCTTGGAGCATACCAGGTTGGCGCATGTCAGGCGGTCTATGAGATGTCCGTTGACTACAGCCGCACTAGGATGCAGTTTGGCACGCCCATCGGACGGTTTCAGCGGGTTCAGGACCATATCATTAATCTGGTCAACCAGTTGGATGCCGCGCGGTGGACCAACTACGAAGCTCTTTGGAAGCTGGACAACGGCAATGCAGGGCAAGACGCCATCCACTTGGCCAAGGCGGTGGGCAGCGAAGCCTACTACCAGGCCTGCAATTTCGCCCACGAGGTTCATGCCGGACTGGGCAGCATGACCGAATACGGCCTCACCCTTCATACCACCGCGTCGCGCACCCTCTATCACTACCTGGGCGACCCCAAGTTCCACCGGAGGCGGCTGGCCGACGCCCTCGGCATCTGACCAGTAACCGTTGATTTAACTCCGCTGCCAGCGTCCTGGCCCCGGGCAAGCCCTCAGGATAGCTGGCGTCTATGGGTTGCGGCGGTCATGACCGCCCAAGCACCGCTTCCAATCATTGTGAGCCAGCCTAACCACGTCCGTTCTCGCGGAACTTCTCCCACAGCGGCCACCTTTCGACAGGGTTTCGACAGAGTGAAGATGCCTGGAATCGGATGATTATCGCCGGTGCGGTCTAGATTCATCTTTCAGGCAGGTGAGCGAGGGTGAGGCCAGGGCTACGGGGATAATTCCCGATCCAGGACTGGGCACCGTTGTTTCCTGGCTGAAAGCTAAATCTTGATTCCGAATATCTGGAGCGTTTTGATTCCAGTGCCCGGCTCAACCCTGAAGCTGAATCCGTTGCTCTTATTATTTTCCGCATTGTTTAACCGGGGGACGCCACAAGTACTGATCGGCCTTCCCCCCATGGTCTGGCTGCCTAGTCTTATGTTAGTCACAAATAGCTGATTCAACCGCGACAGCAGGTTTTTCTCGAAGAACGCAGTGTGCGCTGTCACCACTATCGTTTTTTCCTCTGTGCACATGAGTTGGCAAGCCATGAAGAAACTCAACACCGGCCTGTTTTCGCAGATGGCCGCCACACTCGAAATGTCGTCAATCACGACCACGCCCCTGCGGACGCAGTCTATGTCGGATGCCACTCGAGCTAGGTGCGCCTCCGGATCACCTTGCTTTTTGGATGACGCGAGTGGATACACTTTAAGTTTGTTCCTGCCCGGGGTATCCGAAAGGTCCAGACCGATGGATTCCATCTGTTGGGCAAGTCCTTCGGCGTTGTGCCGCGTGGAAAAATAGGCAACATCGGACCCGGCCACGATGGCGCCGTAGGCAAAATATTCGCAGATGATGCTTTTGCCCGAGCCCGAACCGCCTTCGATCATGGTAAACGCCCCGGGCCGAATTCCGCCGTTGAGCAAATCCTCTAGCGCGGGAATTTTGCCGGCCGTATCTATGAGCCCCTGGCCGTTCGGGGCCGCCGGCGCCTCCTCCCGTTCGTTGTCCCCTAGGTTCTCAAACGTTGGGTCGTCCCACGAGTCGTCCACGGGGGCCGGGGTGTCGGACTCCACCCTGGGTACGGTCTGGCCCTCTTTCAGGGCCAACCGGACGGTCAAGGCCAGGTTTTCGTGATTAATGTGTTTTGAAAGAATGAAGTTGGCGCCCAATCGCAACGCCTTAGCTTCGGACTGGATTGAAAATTCCGATGTCAGCATGATGACGGGAACGGTAGATGTAAGACGGGCTGCTCTTAGCTTTTCTAGTACTTGGTAGCCGTCCATGCCAGGCAATTCAGCGTCCAACAGCAAAAGGTCAACCACCTCCCGAGAAACGGTTTCGATTGCTTCCTGCCCGCCCGAAATTTCTTGGCATTTGACGCCCTTGGAATGCGGGATTATATTTGACGGTATCCCAGAAGGAACTATATCCAGGAAAGTTGGTTTGATCTGGGGAATCCCGGTTTAGCGTGAGCCAAGGAACAATGAGAGTGTGGCCACCCGCAGGTGGCTCCGATGAAACACCTGGAC
>DAOUHE010000046.1:0-2064 GCA_034428715.1 Dehalococcoidia bacterium
TTTGGCATCTTCTGGGGCCGGGCCGTGCGCTTCCTTGAATCGACGTAGGTTTTCCTCAATTACCTTTTCGTATTCATCGGCTTTCCAGATCGCGGGACCTGGCAAGGAAGCGATCCTCGGAGCTTCGGACAGTTTCCTGCATGGGTGGCAATGAGTCTCCCCGGGTTTGAGCTGGCGCGGAAAGCCACAGCCGGCGCACTCCACCTTGAACCTACGCTTAGGCCCTTCTGCTATGCGCTGGTCCAGCCAGGCAGCATCCCTACCCCGGGCTCGCTCTTGCTCAGGGTCAATTACCGGCGGCTTGGGTAGCCCTACTTTCGGGAGGTGTATCACCACGTCTTTGCGAAACTTGCGCCGGCTGGCCTCGGTTTTGGTCCAGACCACTATCGCGCCGGCAAGGTCCAGGTCCCAATGCTTCGACCAGGCTGGCCAACAGTGCTTACCCACTTGCTGAATCTCAAATGGTTGTGGAGTCTCCGAGAGGTGACCGTCAACCCACGCCTGGACTTCCTCGACCGTAAGCTGGTCCCCGGTAACCCGGGCCCCGGTAACCCCTTCTTCTTCAAAAGAGGAAATTTTTACCCCGGTCGTAACCCCGGGCTCCGGTCCAGGATGGTCAACATGGTCAACCCTTTTTGCATCGACCACGCCCGGGTCCTTTGGGTTAATTTTAGGGTTAGAAGAAGAAAGGGTTCCGTTCCCCACTTTCGGTGAGTTTGGTATCACCACTTTCGGTGAGTTTAATTCCCCACTTTCGGTGAGTTTAGCCCAGTCATTCAACCCGCCGGAAAGCTGCCAAGTGTTGGATTTCCGGCCCTTCCCATCCTGGATTACATCAACCGCGCCAGACCGTTTAAGCTCCCTGATGGCCCGGTCAACGGAGGAACCAGACATACCCGACTGGCCCATCAATGCCGCCCTCGACGGCCAGCAGATGCCGCTGGCGTTGGCGTAACCGTTCAGGTAAAACAACAGCTTAAAGGCGGCATGGCCCAATTGCGGCCCCCAGGATGATAGCCATTTATCACGGTCCAGCGGCCCCCCCGGGTTTCCGCTCGGTCGGAGGTGGGAGCTGGTCCACCAAATCGGGATTAGGTAACTGCCCGTCCCCTGCTCCCTCGTTCTCGGGGTCGTAACTCGGTGAAGCCGTGGTTTCTTGTGCTATAGTCAAGGTGCTTCTCCTTTTTGAAAGTTAGGTGGGAGCGGGATCGTGGCCCCGGCACCTGGTTAGTGTCGGGGTCTTTTCATGCCTACTCGTTTGCCCATTCTTCCCCCCAGCGGCCCATTTTTTTGTCTTGTCCACCATGACTGATTCTAAACCTAAAGAGGAGTTGCCGGCAACTCCTTTATCAAGGTATCATAGACGGGAAATTACTTGCGAGGAGATGGGAATGGCAAAGAAGGCAAGTAGAGCGGAATACTTCCGCCAGTACAATCCCAAGCGTAGGGCTAGGGAAGCTGTGAGGGCGAAGCTGGCAGTGGACCCTGTGTGCCAGGTCTGTAACTGGAAATTTGCGACCGTCTATTGGGGGCCTAGGTCGATCTATTCCTGCGAAGATTGCGCCACCAAGCTTTCGGAGTGGGACCGGACCTGGCGGCCAAAGGCCGAGGCAGCGGCCAAAGCTACACACGACCTTTGGGCCGGCCCGAAGGTGGTGCATATCTTCGAAAAGGGGCAAGGCGACGTGTTGTACGGCGAGCCGGATCCGGCCTCCTTTGCGGACATTCCCGGTATCCAGGCGCTCTGCGGAATCCTGAGCCCGTCCGGGCCGATGATGCTAGATATGATGCAACCCAAGGAACTAAAGAAGTGGCCGCTATGCCCCGCTTGCCTTCAGGCATACGCGGATCCTCCAGGCCTGACGCCACTGGAAAATAATTATTTCGGTTACGCCATACCGACCACGGCGGCGCCGGACCCAGCCCTGGAAACCGAGGCCCCGGCCGATGCATCGGCCGATGCGCCGGCCGATGCGCCGGCCGATGCGCCGGTTGAACCTTCAATACCTGCTCGCTAGTCCAGGAGCAGGATTCAACGAAGAATAGGAGCGAACAGCTATGACG
>DAOUHE010000047.1:0-9009 GCA_034428715.1 Dehalococcoidia bacterium
TCACCCAGGTACGGGCCTCCGAGTCCATCTCTTCCCAGGCAGCGAGGCGGACCTCCCCGGAACGCGCCGCCGTGAGGACCAGGAATCCCAGGGACAGCTTGGTCACCGGCAAAGCCCCGGAACTCCGAACCGCCCCGATCACCGCCGGGACCTCCGTGTAGTGCAGGGCGCGATGATGCGCCCTGAACCGCGGCGTCCGGGGCAACGCGGCGTCGATCGCCTCGCCGGCGGGATTGCCGCTTCTGAAATTGTTGGCTATGGCCCACTTCATCACCGCGCTTATGCGCTGGCGCACCCGGCGCGCCGTCTCCGGCTTCGCCGTCCATATCGGGGTCAGGGCGTTCATCACATCCCCACTGGAGATTTGGTCCACCGGCTTCTCGCCAAAGTGGGGAAAGGTGTAAGTTTCGAGAGTCGAGGCCCACTGCGCTGCGTATTTGGCGCTCCGCCAGGTAGGGCGGTTGAACTCAATGACTCTTCCAGCAGCCTCGGCGAAAGTTAGGACTCTGCGCTGCGCTGTGCGCGGGTCAGCCCCGGAGCGGGCCAGTTTCCGGTTGACCTGGGCCTTCTCCCTGGCTTCCCTGAGAGACACCAGAGGGTATCCGCCCAATCCCAGATCGGTGCTCTTCCCCCCGATAGTCAGCCGCTGCACCCACTGCTTTGACCCTCCGGGAGTCACCACCAAGTAGAGAGTATTCCCATCTCCATACCGCCCACGCCCTTTTAACGTTCTAATCGCCCGGTCGGTAAGCTTGCCGTCAGCCATACTTTATGCTCTGACTCATCCCAATTTTGGTATCCCTAGATTTATACCGAGATACGACACGGATTATATGAGACCCTATGAGACTTTACAAGAAACTATGAGACCGAGGCTTCGTAGCTGGTTTGTAGCTGAAGAGGCTGGTTTCGGGGTATTTTGTATCTGGGCAGAAAATTAAAACTGGCTCCCCGGGTAGGATTCGAACCTACGACCTAGCGGTTAACAGCCGCCCGCTCTACCGCTGAGCTACCGGGGAGTGTGGAAGGGGATGGTTCCCACGGTGGCGGAAACCAATTTGCTGAAGGGCTGTTGGGGATGGCTCCAAGGTTAATGGCCCATGCCTGGCAGCCAGTGCTCGGTGCAGCGTACCAGATTGTAGCATTTCGGTGTGATTCTCTCAAGAACACCGCCGCCCCGGCCCGGTTTAAGAATGGGCAGATCAATGGGCTGGGCGAAGTCGATACATCCAACCGCGGTCTTTCAACCGTAGTTGTACATGGAGGACTGGAAGGCCATCTCGTATCATCTCCTACACGCTTTCCCGCCTCCACTTCCATAGGCGCCTTACCCCCCAGAAGGCGCCTATTCCAAGGGGACTCTACCGGAATTCTCCATCCGCGGAGTCCCCGGTAATCAAAAAAGAAGGGGAGCCCATGGCTCCCCATCTTTTTTCGGTGACGTCTTTTGGTTGGCCGTTAACCGGGTTTTGTTTACCGGTTTATTTTGTGGAAGCCTTAAGCTCCTTCCCCACCGACACCTCCAACCGCTTGGCCTTTTTGGCCTCCACCTTGGGCAGTTTGATGGTGAGCACTCCGTTTTCGTATCCCGTCTCAGCCTTTTCGGCGTCCACGGTATCCGGCAGGCGGACCGACCGGTGGAAAGACCCGCTGCGGCGCTCCCGCATCAGGTAGTCGCCTTCTTTAACCTCGTGCTCTTCCTTGGTTGCTCCCTTGATGCTCAGGATGCCATCTTCGATGGTAACCTCTATGTCCTCCGGTTTGACCCCGGGTACAGAAGCCCGTACCAGAAGTTCGTCTCCTTCCTCCACCGCGTCCAACGGGATGTACCAGCTGTTCTTGACGGCGCGGTGCCCCGTGACCGGGAAACCGGACGCCCCACGATGGTCGAAATAATTATGGAATCGGCGCATCTCCGCGAATGGGTCCCAACGTTGCAATGCCATAGCGTATTGCCTCCTGTTCTGTATCTCTGTTCGCCGTCCCTGGGAGGATCGATTGAAACGCCACCGGTTGTCTCCCTAACTTCCAAAAGCAATTGTACATAGTTGAGTGTTAGTTGTCAACTATAATGTGTTAAATTATCAATTTAACTTGACCATGTTAGCTAATTAGCTTACAATCATAGCCAAGTAACCTTGGATGAGGATTATGACGGATTATTACAATGTGTTGGGCCTGCCCCGCACCGCCGACGATAAGGCGGTGCGCCAAGCCTACCGGAAACTGGCCCGCCAGTATCATCCCGACGTCAACCGCGAAGATTCAGCCTCCGAAGAACGATTCAAAGAGATCAACGAGGCTTACAGTGTGCTGTCTGACCCGGACAAACGCCGCCGGTACAACCGGTACGGCGACGATTGGGAGCATTCGGACCGGATAGAAGAGGCCCGGGGACGGCGTGGTGGAGGGTTCAACTGGCAGGACATTTCGGGCGCGGACACGTTTTCCGGCTCCTCAAGCGGCCAGGGCAGCATTTTCGACCGGCTATTCTCCGATTTAGGCAGCAGTAGGCGGCCCGCGGCGGCCACCGAACACGCGGTGGAGATCACCCTGGATGAGGCCTATCAAGGCGCGGCCCGGTTGCTAACGCTGGCCAACGGGCGGCGTCTTGAGGTTAAAATACCCGCGGGCGTCGACAACGGCTCTAGGGTACACATTCCAGCCAGCGGCACAAGGCAGGGAGACCTGTATCTGTTGATTTCGGTGAAGGCCCATCCCCGGTATGAACGGAAGGGAAAGGACCTGTACTCAGAAGTGGAAGTCCCCCTTTCCGACGTCATTCTAGGTGGAGACGTGAACGTGCCCACCATGAAGGGACGGGTCTCCTTGACCATACCTGCAGGAACCCAGAACGGCCAGCGGTTCCGGCTAACGGGTCAAGGTATGCCTGCCCTCAATAATTCGTCAGGCCAGGGCGATCTCTACGCGACCATCAAGGTGGTGTTGCCCACGGCCTTAAGCACCGAAGAGCAAGAGTTGTTCCAAAAGCTTAAGGACATACGCCAATCAGAAGCCTAGAGACCGTGTTTGGTATAGGCATCCTGTTTCAGCAAACAGAGAAGGTCTCCACAGAAGGTATCAATGGCAACTCAAAATCAATCGCAAGACGAACCGTACTTTGTCATCAGCGTCGCCGCCAGGATCATCGGGGTGCATGCCCAGACCCTGCGTTATTACGAGCGAGTCGGGCTGGTCTGGCCATCCCGCACCGGTGGAAGGCAACGCCTATATTCCATGGCCGATATCGAGCGGCTTAAAAGGATTAAGGCTTTGACCGAGGATATGGGAGTCAACCTGGCCGGAGCGGAAGTCGCCCTGAAACTAATGATGCGCATCGAAGACCTGGAACAAGAAGTGAAGCAGCTAACCGAACGTGTGCAATTGCTTATGGGCCGGGAGACCGTCCGTGGACCGAACCCCGCCGCCGGTTAGGATTTAAAAATAGAGAACGATATCTACCATCGTGCCCGGGTTGATACCCGGGTTTATCCCCAAGATCATCATCAGGACGATCTCTGGGACCTATCAAGGAGAGAACATCATGGTATTAAGACCAGAGCGATTCACAGAACAGGCCCAGCAGGTATTACAGAATTCCCAGGAATTGGTGGGCCGGTACAAGCATAGCCAGTGGGACGTGGAGCACATCCTAATGGCCTTGCTTGGGTTGGAACAGGGATTGCCCGCCCAGATCCTGGAAGAACTGGGCATTCCCCTGAACCAGGTAAAGGCCAGCCTGGACCGGGCGTTAGAGGCCAGCCCCAAGGTGGTCCACGACTCGCCCCAGATCTATGCCACCCCCAGGGCGACCCGGGTCCTGGACAACGCCAAGTCCGAATCGGAGCGATTGAAGGACGAGTTCATCGGCGCCGAGCACTTGTTCATCGCCACCATAATGGAAACCCAGGGTGATTCAGCCCAGGTGTTGAAGGAATTTGGTATCGACCAGGAAAAAGTCTACCAGGCGCTGATGACGGTGCGGGGCAGCCACCGGGTGGACGACCCCCAGGCCGAAAGCAGGTACCGGGCGTTGGAGAAGTACAGCATCGACCTGACCAAGCTGGCCCGGGAGGGCAAGCTAGACCCCGTGGTGGGCCGGGACGAAGAGATACGCCAGGTCATGCAGACATTGACCCGGCGCAGGAAGAATAACCCGGTCATCATCGGCGAAGCCGGCGTGGGTAAAACGGCCGTTGTGGAAGGCCTCGCCTCCCGAATCGTGGCCGACGACGTTCCCGATTCGTTGAAGGGCCGCCGGGTGTTGGCCCTGGATATGGGAGCGTTGGTGGCCGGCTCAAAGTTCCGTGGCGAGTTTGAAGACCGGTTGAAAGCCGTGGTGGATGAAGTGATTCAGGCCCACCGGGAGGTCATCTTGTTCCTGGATGAGATCCATACCATGGTGGGGGCGGGGGCGGCCGAGGGCGGGATCGACGCCAGCAATCTGCTCAAGCCGGCGTTGGCCCGGGGTGAACTGCAGTGCGTGGGCGCCACCACCACCGATGAATACCGCAAATACATTGAGAAGGACTCGGCCTTGGAACGGCGTTTCCAACCGGTCTACCTGGAAGAACCCACGGTGGAAGAAACGGTGGAGATCCTCAAAGTGTTGCGGCCCCGGTACGAGGCGCACCACAAAGTCAATATATACGATTCAGCATTGTGGGCGGCCGCCCGCCTCAGCGACCGATACATCGCCGACCGGCACCTGCCTGACAAGGCGGTCGATTTCATAGACGAAGCGGCCAGCAAGCTAAGGATCGACGCCCAATCGTTGCCCATCAATCTAAAAGAGATCGAGGAAAAGATCCGCCGGCTATCCGACCAGGAGGAGGCGGCATCCCAGCGTTCAGATTACGAGCAAGCCGCACAGTTGCGCACCGAGCGCCTACGATTGGAGGACGAATACCAGGAGGAAAAGCAGCCCTACCAGGCCAACCGTAAAGAGGAAATGGTCGTGGAAGAAAAGGACATTGCCGAGTTGGTCTCCAAATGGACCGGTATTCCCACCGGGCGTTTGCTAGAGGGTGAGGCAGAGCGGTTGGTTCACATGGAAGATGCCCTTCACCAGAGGGTCATCGGCCAGGAGGAGGCGGTAACCGTGGTGGCCGAGGCCATCCGCCGTTCGCGCTCCGGGCTAAGCGACCCACGCAGGCCCATCGGCAGCTTCATCTTCCTGGGCCCCACCGGTGTGGGCAAGACTGAGACGGCCAAGGCGTTGGCCCAGTTCCTCTTCGACGACGAAAGCAACATGGTGCGCATCGACATGTCGGAATACATGGAGAAGCACACCGTATCCCGGCTCATCGGCGCCCCTCCGGGCTACGTTGGATACGACGAGGGCGGCCAACTGACCGAAGCGGTCCGGCGCCGTCCCTACCGGGTGGTGCTGTTCGATGAGATAGAAAAGGCCCACCCAGATGTCTTCAGCATCCTGTTGCAGATAATGGACGATGGACGCCTGACCGACGGCCACGGCAGAACCGTGGACTTTCGAAACACGGTGATCATCATGACCAGCAATCTGGGCACCGGCGACATCGCCCGCCAGCCCTTCGGCTTCCGCACCGAAGGACGCGATAACGTGGCGGAAGAGCAGCGCTTGCGGAGCTCAATCAATGACGCCTTGAAACGGGCTTTCCGGCCCGAGTTCTTGAACCGCATCGACGACACGGTCATATTCCACCCGCTGGGCCAGGAGCAGATCGTCGAAGTGGTCGGCTTGATGGTCAAAGACCTGCAAGACCGGGTGGCGGAGCGCGGTATAACCTTCGAGCTCACGACGGCCGCTGGCGAGTGGCTGGCTAAGGAAGGCTTCGACCCGGAATACGGCGCCCGGCCGCTGCGCCGCGCGGTGCAGCGCTACCTGGAAAACCCTCTGTCCAAGGGCCTGCTCTCCGGCGATTTCCGGGCGGGAGACCATGTCGTCGTCGATGCGGGGCCTGCCGCGCTGGAACTGGCAACCAACTCAAAACGTCAAACCTTGGCCGAGGTGGTATAGGGGCAACCGTTGATCGAGCCCGTGGACCAATTAGAGCACAACACCGTCAACCTGGCCGGAGTCCGCGTGCACTACGTACGGGCCGGCCGGGGACCGGCGGTCTTGCTGATTCACGGACTGGGTAGTTCCTGGCTTACCTGGCGGGAAAACATCCAGCCGCTGGCCCGGGCCGGATACACTGTCATCGCCTTTGACCTGCCCGGCCATGGCGATTCGGACAGCGCCCGGGGACTGGACTATCATCCCGCGGGCGGGGCCGATCTGGTCAACGATTTCCTGCAGGCTCTGGATATCCCCAGGGCGCACCTTGTTGGCAATTCCGCCGGTGGGCTGATCGCGGGTCTGGTCGCGTTGGACCGCCCCCAGATCGTTGACCGGCTGGTGTTGGTGGCGGCCGGGGGGCTGGGCCGGGAAGTATCCCTGTTATTGCGGTTGGTATCCCTGCCCTTGGCGGGTGAACTAGTCTACCGGTTAGGGCTGATCAACAAATACGATATCCCCAAGAATATCTTTTACCGTCCTCCCGCTTTTCTTGACAGACTTTGGCCCGAAATGAGGCGTTCCAACGATCTGCCGAGTGCGCGCCAAGCTGCTTTACGGGGTATTCGCTCCAGCATAAACCTCTTCGGCCAGAGGGGGGACCGCCGGATCCTGACCCGGCTCGAAGACCTGAAAGCTCCATTGATGACAATTTGGGGAGAGCAGGACCGCATCATCCCCGTGTCCCACGCCGGCGCCGTCCGCCGGCGGCTTCCAAAAAGCTTGGTGCATACCTTCCCTGATTGCGGACATTGGCCACAAATGGAGCAGGCCGAAAGATTCAACAACCTGTTGATCCCGTTTCTCGGCCGCGGCAAGCCCTCCGCTCCACGAGGTTCATCGGCCAGGCCACGACGCAGGCCGGCAAGATAGACTGGCGGCGCAGGGATAACCTGTTACGGCTGGCAATATTTGTGGCCGTCGCCGCCGTGGCGACAGCCGCCTTCCTTCTCCAGCAAAACATCTCAATCACGCAGGCAGGTTATGCCGGAGTGGCACTGACCGCTCTGGTGGCCAGCGGCGGCCTGGTGATTCCCGTCCCGGCTTTGGCCACCGCCTGCGTCGCGGGGGCTTTGCTTAATCCATGGGTCGTCGCCCTGGTTGCGGGAGGCGCGGAGGGGGTAGGCGAATTGACGGGATATTTCCTGGGCTACAGCGGCCAGATCATCCTCGAACGCCGCCCATTTTACCGGCGGTTGGAGAGATGGATGCGCCGCCGGGGTTGGCTGGTCTTGTTTTTGGTGTCCCTGGTGCCCAATCCGGTCTTCGACGTTGTAGGGGTGGCAGCAGGGGCGCTGCGTTATCCCATTTGGAGATTCCTCGCAGTAGTCTGGGTGGGGAAGATAATCAAATTTGGCGCCATAGCCTACGCCTGTACCAGCAGCGTGGGTTGGCTGATAGATTTTTTCTAGGGCCCCGGCGAAACTAATTCAAGCACTGGTTAAGGGGGCGGCGCCCGTGTATCCTGAACACACATTCACCCTAAAACCGGCCGATCTCCCCATAGCTGACGGCTGACGGCTGACGGCTGACAGCTAAATCCGCGAGGTCATAACGTGCCAACCAACAACGAACCATTTCCCCTGCCCCTGGAGGGACTACGAGTTCTGGACGTGACCCATATCGTCGCCGGTCCGTTTTGTTCCATGATCCTGGCCGACATGGGGGCCGAGGTGATCAAGATCGAGCGGCCCGGCACGGGAGAAAGGTCCCGCATCAATACACCGTTCATTGAGAACGACGGCCGCAAGGTAAGCGCCCGTTACCTGGGGGTCAACCGAAACAAGAAAAGCGTCACCATGGATTTGCGCGACCCACGCTGCAAATCGGCCTTTGAGAACATGGTGCGGACCGGTGACATTCTGCTGGACAATTGGGGGCCCGGCGCCCTTTCCCGGCTAGGCCTGGGCTACGACCGGTTGCGGGAGATCAACCCGGCGATCGTCTACGCCAGCCTCACCGGCTACGGCGACCCCCTGGCCGGCCGCGAGGGCCCTTATTCCTACTGGCCGGCCAACAACCCCTGCGTCCAGGGAATGGGCGGCTGGATGGAGATAACCGGCGCTTCCGGCGGACCGCCCCAGATGGTGGGCGACAATATCGGCGACTCCGTGCCCGGCGTCTGGACCGCCCTTGGGATCATGATGGCCTTGGAGTCGCGCCGCAAGACGGGCCTGGGCCAACAAGTAGACATGTCGATGTACGACTGCATGGTGGCCCACACCACCAGCTCCATGCCCCTGTACCAGTCTTCGGGTGAGGTCTCGGGCAGGGCCCGCGAGAATATGTTCAGCGCCCAGTTAGTCCTGAAGGCCCAGGATGGCTATGTGGTGCTGGCCGGCGCCGGCGACGAAGAAAAGTGGGTGGCCCTGTGGAAGCTGTTGGGGCGGGATGATTTGATCAACGACCCTCGGTATTTAGGCCTGGGAATATCTGGACAATTTTATTTTGACCACATCGTCCCTACCATCGAAGATTGGTCCCAGCACCTTCCCAAGTCGGTAGTCACCCAAAAGCTAACCGAGATCGGCTATTCCATGGGCATGGTGCAAAATGTGGCCGACCTTGACCAATGCCCCCACCTGGAAGCCAGAGGCATGTTCGTGGAGACCGGCGACACCATCGGCGGCCGCTTTCGGACAGTCAACACCCCCATACGCCTAACCGGTTGCGTCGATACGCCACAGAATTCCCCCCCGCTGGTAGGAGAACACAACGTCGAGATTTTAAGCAGCATCGGCGGGGTATCCGGCGAAGAATTTTATCAGATGAAGGCCGACGGGGTTATTTAGGGGTGGGTCTACTTCAATCCTTCGCGACGCCTGTCAGTGGTGGCCCGTCCTTAGCCGGGATTCCCCAGATCAAACCAACTTTCCTGGATATAGCTCCTTCTGGGATACCGTCAAATATAATCCCGCATTCCAAGGGCATCAAATGCGGCCTGATTCGCTCAAATTCCCCGTTTTCAT
>DAOUHE010000048.1:0-5992 GCA_034428715.1 Dehalococcoidia bacterium
CTTACTCTCCAGCACTCTGGGCCCGTTTGGCTTCTGCTTTTTCCCAACTCGGTATTCTCGGTCCTTGTTGCAGCACTGCTCGCAACGGGCCTTGTTTGGCTTGGCGTGTTCTCGCTGGCATTTGGTGCACAGGCCGTGCTCTTTGGCCTGCAGTCGTCTTTCCCGCAGTCTGCGGTTCCTCCCCTCCCTTTTGACTTCCGGGTCCATGGCTGGAGTGGAGGGTATCCTTGGGTATGACCACTCCCCCGGCTCTGGTTTTATGACGACGGTGTAACGGTAATTGCTCGGTGGTGTTAACTATTGCTAAACACAACACCAATCGGCATCCATCAGGTTTTACCTGCGGCGAGCGCCCACCTTTATTTACGCCTTTACCCAGCGGCACTCGGGTAGGTGGCCGTGGGCGCCCTGGTCTGGGCAGGTGCATGAGATATCGTCTCGCCTCACGCAACCGGCAGACTCCAGGTATGCGTTGAAACCGGTGTAGAAGGAATCACCTTCGTCAATCGATTGGAAGCCCGCTAGGAACGCCTGACGAATCTCGTTATAGCTTGGCTGCATGAACAATCTCTATTCGTGGTGGGACGGTTGAGGCCGGGATTACAGACCCATAATACCGGTGGGTACCCCAAAATCAAGCTCGGCGGCGCGTTATGGTATTTATTTACAGTTTGATTGGGCAGATCCAGCTTAGCCCGGCTTTAAGACCTCCGAAATGTCCTGGGCGAAAAACATCTCTTCCGAACCCTCCAGAGAAGGGTCGTCGGGAGAGGTGAGGTAGCGGGCAAATATCCAGACTCCGTCCATGGGGTTGGTCATGACTTCGGCCGTGGCGCCGTTGAGCATGCTGATCTTGTCCCCCGGCTCCAGATTCATCAAATTAACTACTTCCGGCATAGCATGACTCCAGTCTTTTTCTAGCTCCGGCCAATAAAATTATTTAAACGCTTCCTACATCCTAAGTCCTTTTGCTATGTATGCCACTGGCGCCATCGGGGCGGTTACCCTTCTCTATTTCTATCTGGGGGGTGCCATCGGCTTCGGAACACCTGACCTCGAGGGTATGTGAGCCCTCCTCAAAGGGCCACCGATAGCGCCATATGACCCAGGTGGTCTCTGAAAGAGGCGCCCGTAGCTCCGCTTCTTGCCAACTGCCTCCATCCACTTTGACCTCAACCTTAGATATGCCACGGTCCCCGGCGAAAGCGATGCCGCCAACCGGCACCAACATCTGGCTGCCGCTCTCGTCGATATCATCTACCGCCACTGTGTCTATCACGGAAACCGCCTTGACCCGGGCGACCTCATCCCAGTTACGCTCTACCCAGTAGCCGGGTTCGTACTCGTCGGTCACTTCGATGCCGGTTATCCACTTGGGCTGTTTCATGCCGTACCGGTCGGGCAACCAAATTCGCAACGGGAAGCCGTGATCGAAGGGAATGGGGCGGCCGTCCCAGGCGTAAGCCAGCATGATCCGTTCATCGGACTCGATCAGGTCTATGGCTACCGTCTCATAGAATCCATCGCCACAGGTGATGATAAGGTGGGTAGCCTCGGGGAGCACCTGCACGTCGGCCAATATCTCCTGAAGGCCGGCGCCGGTCCACCATGTCGTGCTGATCAGCGTAGTCCCAATACGTCCGGAGATACAGGAAAGAGTGATGAATTGGTCTCTTGGCTGATAATTGTTTTGAAGGTCATCAAGGGTCAGCACCAACGGATTTGCCACCAGTCCCGTAATGGGCAAAGACCAGGTCTCGATGTCGATCACCGTAGGTTCCGTGCGAAGGAAAACCTTGTAGTGGTCTTCAACTTCGGTGTATTCCGGACGGGTGCCGGGAGCGGGCGCCACCGGATCTTCGGCGTTAGGGAAAGGCGGCCGGGCGCTCATTTTGGACTCATCCATGGATTTGGCGATAGCCTGATTTTGCTGACGCCGTTCTGATTGAGCCAACAACATACCAAGTCCGCTACTAAGTACCGTGATGGTCGCTGTGGCTGCTCCCAAGCGGATGATGAATTGCCGGCGGCTGATGCTCTTGGCCCAACGGCCTTCATCCTCGGTGACCGAACCATCGGCATTGACCGTCAGGCCGCGGTACACCGTGAGGCATCCCACGCCCCATACTAGAAATAGAGCCAAGACCGACAAGCCCGCGACGGCTGGCTCCAAGGTGTATTGGCCCATGGGCAGACTGACAACCACCATAGGGATCCCAAACAGCATTCCAAGGACCAGTCCGAATTTTAGCCGAAGATCAGGGCTTCGCCTCAAGGCGGCGAAATATAGGGTGCCCACAACAACGCCGATGACCAAAAACAACAAGACCGCGGCGATCTGCTCGGCTGTTTTGGCGGCCGCCGCGACGCTCAGGCCCACCAAAAGCAACCCATCAATCATCAAGTCAATGCCGAAGGTGACCACCGGGCCAGGCAAGACCCGTGCGATCCAATCGAATAATGCGAACGGGACGAAGGGCAACCCCGCCAGCGGATCGAGCAGATACATCAGCCCAATCAGCGGCGCGGTCAGCAGACCACTGGCGAGCGCACCGGGCGCCAGTCCTAACTTCTTCATTTTCGATCACCCCGCAATGATGCTAACTATGCGATTCTCCACCCCGTAACATCGTTTTTTTAGCCGCCCCCAAATTCAGCCGCTGCTTGCGGTCAGAGAGGCCCGTCTTACACCCAGGGGATACGGAAATTAATGCTTGGCGGATGTGACTTCGTTATTTGGTCTTTCGCCAGGTGGCCAGGTCGCCCCAGTCTCCGGCGTCCATAAATTCGGCCCATCGCCGGTAAAAGTTACGTAGGTTGTGTTCGCTGGACTTGGCCGCGGTTATATCCATGACTACTCCAGGGAATTTGAGGCCCTCGTATTCGAAATCATGCTGCTCAAACCCCAGGCCCTGTTCATAGCTGTAGGGATGGCGGCGGGCGATGGTGCCCCGGCTGGCCGAGTGGGCGTAGTTCCAGTTTTCCATGTCGTCCTGCTCGGTGAGTCCGCCAGGTCCCGAATAGCGGATGAAGTATTGGCGCAGGAAGTCCTTTACTTCATCTGGTGCGTCCCGGTCCACCAGGTACCACCTCCAGACCTCGGTCTCGTGGGGGCCGCGGGGATGCCAAACAGCGATGGTGCGGGGCTGCCGGGGATGCAGCGCGGTGTTGGGGAAGATCTCGCCGGGACTACCGGTCACCCGGCCCCATTCACCCTTTTTCGCCCTGCGTTTCTCCTCGCACTCGCGGAAATATTCGGAGACCACTGGCGCGTCCTGGTAAGCCCTGGCGGTCGGCACACCAGCAGGCAAAACGTATACTCCGCATTGGTGCCCGCGGTCGGGAAAGGCGATTTGCAGCCGGCGGGACTGGGCCCTTTCCGACATGTCCCGGCGCCCCTGACCACTGGGTCCGATACCCACCATGTCCACCGACCGGTGGCTGATGTTGTGGTAGCTGTCACCGCTGAAGTTCTCGGCCGGGAACTTCCAGTTGCAGGGTATCAACCATTTTTGTACACCACCGATGATCTCGGAGCCGCCTTCCTGTCCGTCCCATGAATCTAACGACAGGTCAAAGAACATCCTGAAGTCTCCCAGGTATTCTTGGAACGGCGGGGCGGATTCATCCCAGGTGGCCCAGATGCTGCCTTTGTAGTTCTCAAGCTGGGCGACCTCCACCAACCCCCATTTAGACTTGTCTAGCTTTTCACGGTAGGCATCCTTGAAGTAGGGCACCCCCACCAGTTTGCCATCGGTGGCGTAGCTCCACCCGTGATAGGGACAGGTGAACACCGGGGTGTTGCCCTCGTCGTAACGGCAAACCTTCATACCCCGGTGCATGCACGAGTTTAGAAAGACGTGGATCTCCCCCAGCCGGTCTCGGCACAATATCACCGATTCCTTACCCATGCAGGAGACGAAGTAATCTCCGGGTTTGGAAACCTGGCTTTCGTGGCCCACGAACAACCAGGAACGGGTAAAGACCTGCTCTTGTTCCTGGCGGTAGATCTCTTCGTTGACGAAGATCTCACGGCTGATCTGGCCGGCCTTCAAGTCCACCAGTCCCCTGGAATAGTTGCCCTTATATTTAGATGAAGAATTTGTTTTGGTAGCCATTGTCGCCTCACGTTTCAGGAGAAGATGCGCTGGCCCATCCAGGCGGATTGCTTCAGAAAAAGAAAGTCAAGTTCTTGGCCAGGAGAACGTTCTGATCCAGGATCACCTTTCTTTCGGCGATCTTCCACTGGCCGGCTTCTTTGCGCAACACCTCTTCCCGCTTGCCCACCAGCAAATCGGTCTCGGTTTCCACCCGGTTACGGTAGATCATGAACCGGCATTTCACCGACACCTCCTTCGCATCGGTGGCCGAAGGTGTGGCGTTTAGAACCTGAACGTTGGACACAGTGTGGCAGATTCGTGAAAGGGGCTCTTCTGCCCAATGGACCCCGGTGAGTATCTGGGCGACCCGGCGGGTCAGGGTGTCTTTGCCCTCATCGAACCAGTTTATGTCCTGGCCTTGCCGGGTGAATTCCCGCTCCAGTTCGCCAAATTTGACGTTGCGGCGTATGGGCATCCAGTAGCGGATGTCCTCGGTGAGGACGTCCAGCCAGTCTTCAAAGCGCCGCTCGTCCAACAACTCGGCTTCCTGATAGAGGAATTCTTCCACCTCATATTTCAGCAAAACCCGGGCGATGTCCGGTGCTTGGGTAGTCATTGCCTTGGGCCTCCAGTGTTCTAATGCCCTAAACGCCCTCACCCTCGTTCCCTCTCCCGGCGTGAGAGGGATGCCCACGATGAAATCGGGGGCTGGGTGAGGGCAAGGGAGATAATCGAAAAACCCGCGTTGCTACGCCCATCAACGCTCCATCAAAGCCGACCAGCGGCTGTAGAATGCCCGCTGGTTTTGCTCGCCGGCACGGGCTTGGATCGTGTCCAGCACCAGGCCCGGCAACTTCAGACCGTTGTCCTGGAAATTCGGGTCGCCATGTCCCAGGCCCATTTGCAGGCCCATTTGATAGTTGTAGGGGCGCCTTCGGGCAATCACGCCGCTGCTGGCGGTGTGGGCATAGTTCCAGTTCTCCATGTCATCCTGCTCGGTCAGGCCGCCGGGACCGGAATACCTGATGTAGTAATGGCGCAGGAAATCTTTTACCTCTTGAGGAGCGTCCTTATCCACCAGATACCGTCGCCAAGCCTCGGTGCTGCCGGCTCCCCTGGGGTGCCAAACCGCGATGGACCTGGGTTGCCGGGGCAGATATGACATATTGGGGAAAACGGTTCCGGGACCTCCCAACACCCGGGCTTGATCGCCCCGCCGGCGCTTGCGTTCATGTTCACACCATATGAAGTACTCCGAGATGACCGGCGAGTCGTTGTACGCTTGAACTATAGGAGCATCTTGTGCCCGCAGGAAGCCCAAAGTACCATGGCCCAACTCGGGGAAGCATATATCAAGCGCCCGGGAGCCGCTCCTTTCGACCATGTCGCGGCGTCCCCTGCCGCTGGGGCCGATGCCGACCATGTCCACCGACCGGTGGCTTATGTTGTGGTACCGGTCACCGATGAAATTCTCCGACGGGAACTTCCAGTTGCAGGGGATGACCCATTTTTCCACGCCGCCAAACACTTCGGTTCCGCCTTCCTGTCCGTCCCAGGTATCCAGTAACAGGTCCAGGTAAAGTTTGAATCTCCCGATGTAATCCATAAAGGCAGGGGCCGATTCATCCCAGGTGGCCCAGATGCTGCCTTTATAGGTTTCAAGCTGGGCAACCTCCACCAATCCCCATTTAGACTTGTCCAGCTTTTCATGGCAGGCGTCCTTGAAGTACGGAACGCCCACCAGCTTGCCGTCGGTGGCGTAGCTCCACCCATGATAGGGACAGGTGAACACCGGGGTGTTGCCTTCGTCGTAGCGGCACACCTTCATCCCCCGGTGCCTGCACGAGTTTAGAAATACGTGAATCTCCCCCAGCCGGTCCCGGCACAATATC
>DAOUHE010000049.1:0-5466 GCA_034428715.1 Dehalococcoidia bacterium
CCCGGACGGGGCTGCGGGTTCAGAGCCAACTGGACACCAACCGATACCCGGCCGGGCGCACCGTATCGGACGACGAACTCGAAGCCATCTATTTGCGTAGAGACTCTTTCCATGGTGAATGGAATTATGCGCTGCTACCCCGCGTTGCGCTGCTCAATTGAACTAATTATTTCGTGACAATCCCTAACGGCTATTGACATATCATTTATTCATAGACTATATTAGCCGCCTATCCCAAAGTACGGCTAACGATACCGGTTTGTAATTGAGCAAACACGGTGTTTCTTGAACAAATCGCTCCGGTTGAGTATCTTATCGAGCAATAGCGGCCTAACCGCACTATCATATGGCCCAATCATATCGGCCGGTAGGACCCGTTAAACCCAAATTAACTTGATCCAGAGGTTTTTTCATGTTGAATCGTTGGATAATACAGTCCAAAGGAATCATGACCGCGTGGTTGCTCTTGACCTTGGCGGTCATCGTCGCCTGTGGCTCCTCTGCCGAGGCGCCTGCTGCGACTTCGGCTCCACAAGAATCGCAGGCCACCCAGTCCATGCCCGAACTGATCCCTCCGGTCAGCAGAATCACTCTAGAGGCCCCCAATGCCCAGGCTAGCACCGTTCCAGCGCCCGTTGTTGAGCCAACCGGCAGTTCGGCGATGGTTTCGGATAACTTTGGCGGCGATATCCCCATGGCCGACTACGCGGCTCCCTCCAAACGGTACCTCTGGCAGGCGGGGTCTTCCACGATGAAAAACATGGGCCCCATGTTCAACACTCTGGTGGAATGGGACCCGGAGGACCCGGATCCCTCGGTGATTCGGGGTGACTTGGCGGAAAGCTGGGAAATACTGGACGATGGGCTAACCTATATTTTCCACCTGAACAAGAAGGCCAACTGGCACGATGGCGTGCCCGTCACTGCCGACGATGTCGTCTTCAGTTTAGACGCCATGTTGTGCCCTGATTGTTTCGAAGTCATGAAAGGCCAGCGCAGGACTTCGCTCTTCTTTTTCAGAGGCGGCTACGAGGTAGGCCAGTCCCGGGCCATCGATGACAAGACTGTGGAGATAAAGCTCAACTACCCGCTCCCTGCTTTTCTTGATATGCTTTCGCTTAGCGCCGTCGGGATTGGGCCCAAGCACACGATACTCGGTGAAGGGAAGATTCAAAACATTTACCAATCAGAGGACCTCAACGGCTCAGGTCCCTTCTTGCACGTGGGCTATACCGTCGATGTCAAAAACGAGTTCGTGAGGAATCCCGATTACTGGAAGGAGGGCTACCCCCGCATCGACTCGATGTCTCACTTCATTATTACCGATCCCGGAACGACGATAGCGGCTTTCAAGTCAGGACAGGTTTTGATGCAAAATCAGCCGACTACCCCCTTGAATCCGCTGCAAGCCGTGAAGCTGGGCGAAGACATGGCGGGGGAACTCGAGGTGCGCTGGGCCGGACCCAGCGGTTTTAGAGGTTTTCAAATAAACACGACCAAGAAACCCTTCGACGACCAGCGAGTGAGACAGGCCCTTAATTTGGCGATACACCGCCAGCCCATCATAGAGATCATCAGTGGTGGGCAGGATCTGCTGGGTACTCCCTTGCCACCTGACACCTGGTATAGCTACACCTCGGAAGAAGCAGCCCAGATGCCCGGATTCCGGGAGCTTAACGGGGAGAAACACCCCGATGACTTGGTAGAGGCACGCCGGTTGCTGGCCGACGCCGGTTTTGGTGGAGGGTTTCAGGTGGAGTTCGCTACCAGAGATGCGGTGGGGTATCCTGACGTGGCGGCGATCATCGCGGACCAGTTGAGGACTTTCCTGGACTGGGATGTCACGCTGAAGGTGTACGAAAGCGCCGCCGGCTACGTCGCATACGATAACGGGGAATTCCAATTCAACCTGCAGGGATCTACCTATAATTTTGATGACCCGTCCGCGGCGCTGCTTCGGTACACAACAGGCACCGCGCCCATGCGGGCCGCTGGCGGAGACAACAAAGGCTGGATTCCGGAAGGGCTCGAGGAGTTGGTTGCGTTACAGGCAGGGGTGGCAGACCGGGACAAGCGAAAAGATTTGGTGCTGAAGGCTCACGATATCATGCTGAACCAGGATAACAATTACGTCGGAGTGTACTGGAGCATGAGACATTGGCCGATAAGCAACCGAATCCAGAATATAAACATGCATCCCAGTGGCTACGCCAACCACAAGTTGGAGCACATGTGGTGCGATCCCAAGTGCTAAGTTAAGGGCTCCACTTAGGCAGTTGATTAAGGATTCAGGGCCCCGGCCGGGGCCCTGAATCCGGCCTTCCTGAATACTCCTGAGTACTACGCGAGGCGTCCGGCAAATTTGGCCCGGGAGCTTTGTTCACCAGCACAGCCGAGTGGCAGTTCACCCACCTTTTTCGTGGTGGGCGGAGCAAATCATCTCGGCTACAGAGTTGGACGCTTGGTGCCCATACATCGGGGCGGAGCGTGACAAACAGGAGAGAAAGTTGCCCCGTCAGTACCTACGGCAATACCAAGGTGAAATCTGCGGAGGGTACGTAGATATCCACGAAGATCTCACCTTGGTGTTAATGTAGGTGATTGGCCTTTCCCAATCTGCCTTAGGGACGCCTGGAAAGATGCGCTACTATATCTTCAAAAGAGTGGGCCTGTTCATACCCTCGCTGCTGATGATCTCGGTGGTGGTTTTTGTTATCCTGCGTGTCGTGCCCGGCGATCCGGCGATCATGTTCATTGTTGCGGGAGGCGAAGAAGGAGAAGAATCCTACGATGAGGAACTGCTGGCCGAGATACGGGCTCAGCTAGGAACGGACCGGCCCATTGTTGTCCAATACGCAGACTGGGCATGGGGCATTGTGCAGTTGGACTTCGGCGAATCTTACTTCTACGACACTCCAGTTGTCGGCGACATGTGGCAAAGGCTGCCGGTTACCGTAGAGCTAGGCGTGATGGCGGTGTTCCTGGCCTCTATAGTGGCCATACCCTTGGGTGTTTACTCTGCTTTGAGGCAGGACACGATGGGTGACTATATCTCTAGAGCCCTTACCATCGTGGGGATAGCAACGCCCAACTTCTGGGTCGCCATCATGATGATCTTCTTTTTGGTGATGTGGTTCGGCTACTTCCCGCCGATAGGTTACGTCAACATCTGGGAAGACCCCTCGGCCAACCTGCAGCAGCTTATCTTCCCAGCAATTGCTTTGGGCACCTCGAACACAGCATTTCTGGCCCGGGTGACCCGCTCAGCCATGTTGGAGGTGCTCCGTGAAGATTACATACGGACGGCCCGATCCAAAGGTCTAGGAGAGAGGGTGGTGATTTTCCGGCACGCTCTGAGGAACGCACTGTTGCCGGTACTTACCGTTTCGGGCCACGAGTTGGGATCGATCATCGGAGGCACGGTAATAATCGAAGTGATCTTCTTGGTGCCTGGGATGGGCAGGTTGCTGATCACCGCTATCCTGAACCGGGACTTCCCCATGATCCAAGGCATAATCATGTTGATCACCGTCTTCGTGTTGGTGGCGAATCTGATCACGGACCTGTTGTACGCCTGGCTAAATCCGAGGATTCGTTACGCTTAGCCTGCTCTAGATATCGGGGTGAGAAAAATGAGCATACAACCAGCGAGCGCCGAGGCCTATACGATTCAACCTCTGGGCCGCTGGCCGGCGGTCAAGAGGCAGTTGGTTTTCTTTTTCACGCAAAAGTATTTGGGTGCTTTTGGGTCGGTGGTAGCTGTTGTTCTCATATTTTTCGCCATCTTCGCCCCAGCGATCGCGACCCATGACCCCTACAAACCTAGCCCCGAGAGTAAATTTGCCAAACCCAGCGCCGAGAACTGGCTAGGTGGGGACCACCTGGGGCGAGACTTGTTCAGCAGGCTGGTTTACGGCGCACGGATTTCGCTGTATGCGGGCCTCCTGTCCGCATTCATTGGGTGCACCATAGGCATGTTCGTAGCGGTTGTCAGTGTCCATTTTGGAGGAATAATGGACCTCGTCATACAGCGGATCGTGGACACCATGATCGCCTTTCCCACCCTTATTCTGGCCATCGCCATCATGGCTGCCCTTGGGGCTTCCCTCAACAACGTGGTAATCGCCTTGAGCATTGCCTATGTGCCTCTCACAACCCGCGTCCTTCGTGCTCAAGGTTTGGCGGTAAAGGAGATGGACTATATCCTGGCTGCCAAGGCGGTGGGGGCCGGTGCTTGGCGGATCATGATCCGGCACATGATACCCAACCTGCTAGCTCTTTATATCGTGATTGTGACCTACTACCTGGGAGCAGCTATCATCGCCGAAGCCGCCCTGAGTTTTCTGGGAGTAGGCACCCCTCCCGACGTTCCATCCTGGGGCGGTATATTGAGCAAAGCCGCGGCGAATACCACGATCGCGCCTTGGACGACAGTATTACCCGGGTTGGCAATATTTATAGTGGTGTTCGCCTGGAATGTGCTGGGTGACGCGCTGCGGGATATTCTGGACCCAAGGTTGCGAGGGACCGGAGCCGAAGGCTAACGGCCTGGGCCGCCCAAAGGACTCAGGCCGGCCGTACTCTGTGGGGTTAGAACCGGCCTGGCGGAATTGACGATTTCCACTCTCACGCCAGCGGCCTCCGGGGCGGGCGCACTGGAGAAGCCAACCCCGAATCGGCTGAAAATCACCTGGAAATTAACTGGCGGCTGCCTGAAAATTACCCGGCGGATGCCTGCGCTGGCGCCTGTTCAAAAGCCATGGTGACGTGGCGAACGAAAATTGCGCCCACGGGGGAACCCAACGGCGCGTTGGCGACCAATAAAGCAATGACGTGTTTCCCGCCGGGCACGGCCGGTTCCTCGATCATCACCCTTTTTGGCGTGTTGTTGCCGGTGACCACGCCGATGCTGCCGTCGATCTTGCCGTCGATATAGACTTCGCCGTAGTTGTCCACGTTGGTCTCAAAATAGACGCGGTTGCCCTCCACCTTTTGCCCCTTGACCTCCTCGGGCATGGTGAAGCCCAATCGGTACCACGCGAAGGTGAACCCAATGGAGAGCCGGTCTTGAACGTTCACGTCGCGGTCCCAGCCGGAATCGTCATATTCTGCCAGGCGGGCGGGGCTGCCCAACATCTCGGCCACCAGCCCCTGGTTGGGTTCCCCCGGAACCAGGCCCGGCGCCCTGCTCCAGCCGCCGGCCGACAATATCTGCATGCTTTCCTTGCTTTCGAGGTCCAGAGCCACTCTAGCCATTTCGTTTCACCCTGAAATATATGATTGACCGGCGCAGGCCCCTTTCTTTGTCCAGGCGCGGGCGGTTCCCGGTCCGCCCGCATACTAACACCACAGGCATTGGCGAGGGAAATGGTCCCGGCGCCTTACTGCCTTACCACCTCACCGTTTGAAATGGGGTATCACGTCTGAGCCCAAGACCCGGATGGTCTGAAGGGCCTGTTCCCCTTC
>DAOUHE010000050.1:0-10233 GCA_034428715.1 Dehalococcoidia bacterium
GGCGTAGGCGGCCAGGGTGTTCTCCCACTGGGCGGTGTGCCTGGCGTTGCTCCAGGTGGGGCGGCGCAGCTCGATCACCCGGGCCGCGGCCTCAGCGAAGGTGGGGATGGACGGGGCACGCCTGAGGCCTGCCTCCCGCTTCTCCCGTTTCTCGGCGATCGGGTTCCGGCCCTGGGCAACGGCGGAGCGATTCTCGTGGGCGATTTCACGGGCCCTGGCAAGGCTGACCGCGGGAAACGGCCCCAGCCCTATGTCCCGGCGCCGTCCATGGATTACAATTCTCTGGACCCACGATTTGCTTCCGGAAGGGGAGACATTGAGGTAGAGGCCGTCGCCGTGCCTGCCGGGTTTGTTCAGGGTCTTTGCAGAAAGTGCGGTAAGCTTGCCCATGCTCCCGTTATTCCCATATTGTTTCCCACACGATGTGTGGGATGTAATGGCATTTTACGGGAGCTTGGGGGAACGGTCAAGGCTTAGATGTCGTCAGCCCAGCTACGCAACCGGGTTGTTTGAGACTTTATGGGGCCGCACGAGTCATCAGTTTGACGGAGACAGGCTCACCATGAGCGGAGGTCGCTTGGGTCGATTATTCCAGCCAAAACGATGGCGAAAACGGCCAATGGGTTGAATCTCCTGGATGTTGAAATCCTTCCCAAATCACCAAAACCGCTTGTCCTGAGCCTGTCGAAGGATGAATTTTAGGAGAGCGACGAGCGTTGGACAGGGCTCTTGGGTCGCGGGGATTCATCCCTGGCATGTGAATCGATCTCTAAGGGCCTTCGGGCGTGCCTGAGTCGATCCAGGCTACGATCTCATCGGTCTCTTCCCGCGATAGGAAGGGGCCCCGCAGGGGCATGCGCCCGGAAGTGCCGATGGCCCGGGCCAAAGAGCGGACAAGGGCGGTTTCCCGGCCGGGAATCCCAGGTTCGATGGCCCGGATTCCTGATAGAACACTGTCTTTCAAGGCCTGGGGGGTTTCCCAGTAAAAGTCGTGGATGCCGGGCAGAGGTTCACGCCCCGCCCGCTCTATCCACCTGGCCATGATAGTGTCCAATATCTCCTTCACTCGGGGCCAATAGACCGGTTGCACTTCCGGGGAATCCATAGGGAGGGTATCGTCGGGCATTTGGGCGAATCTCCAAAATGATTGATGCCAGATGCAGGGTAGCGTCCAGAATCGGCGTTTCGGAAGACGTGGGTCACTTTGCCAACTGGCTCGTTCTGGGAAATGGAGCGTTACGTCTAGCAGCAACCCGTTTCCGGGTGGCCGGGTGCTTTCGCAGGGTTATGGGGTTAAGTGGGATGGTCGCTGACGGATTCCCTTTGCAACAATTCCAGAGCGTGGGGCAGCACTGGGAGAACCACTTCCAGGCACTCCTTTACTCCTTTGGGGCTGCCGGGCAGGGTGATGATCAAGGTGTGGCCCCGGATGCCGGCCACCGACCTGCTGAGCATGGCCATGGGGGTGAATCTTAAGGTTTCCGCCCGCATGGTTTCTGCCAGCCCCGGCACCTCTTTGTCGATGATGGACAGGCAGGCTTCGGGAGTGATGTCATGGCGCCCCAGGCCGGTGCCGCCGGTGGTGACGATCAAATCGACCTCTCCGGAGTCAGACCATTCTGACATACGGCCGGCAATCATATCCTTGTCGTCAGGTACTACCTCGTACTTGATGGTCTGGTAGCCGGGCGGGGCCAGCAAATCCTGAATCGCAAGACCGCTGGTGTCCTCCCGCTGGCCCTGGGAGCCCGAGGTGCTGATAGTTAAAACAGCCAATCTAAACACGGCCACCTCCGGGGACTATATTACCATAGGTTTCGTGCCTGGGCCTTTTCCAGGGACGGAGAGACTCCGGTCCACGTTGACAAGGCATGACCCTCCATTTATATTCACAATGCCCGCCGCCAGACGGCTTGAAAACCAAGCATTTTTCCTGAGTTGACCCGCGGCGCTGCACCGGTTTTGCCTTAGTCAGGCCGTTGAGGGGCGCTAGTGGCAAAAATCTCAAGATAGTGAGGAACACCGGGCGTTGAGTACCCCAGCCAATTGCGTTTTTTGCGAGATCGTCGCAGGCCGGTCCCCGGCCAAGGTCAGATATCTTGACGAAGACATTATAGTCATCGTCAACCGGCTTACGTGGGTGCCGGTGATGCTGCTGGTGATGCCGAAAAAGCATTACAGCCAGTTGGAGTTGTGGAATAGCGGGCTTTTGAACCGGTTGGGAAAGGTGGCGGCGGAGATGGGGTGTATGTACTCCGTCGGCGGGTTTCGAATCTTATCTAATTTCGGGCCCGACGGTATGCAAAGCCAGAGCCATGGCCATTTACACGTCGTCGGCGGCACGAGGCTGATTGAATATGCGTGAGGCCGCAACGAGCGATCATCAATCAGCAATCAGCCGTCAGCAGTTGGGTTGATTGCTGACGCCTTAATTGGGTTGATTGCTGACGCCTTAAGTTGATTGCTGACGCCTTAAAAGGAGGGTAACACTTTTGGCTGAAATAGTTATTTACGATAAACGGGGAAATATCGTCATCATTACGCTAAACCGGCCTGCCTCGTTGAATTCCATCAACCGGCAACTGAGGCAGGAGCTGGGTGAGGCCATAGAGAGGTTTGACGGGGAGGACGGTTCGTATGTGGCCATCATCACCGGTACGGGCAGGGCTTTTTGCGCGGGAAGAGACCTGAAGGAGCGCGCGTCGGACAACGCGGAAGGCCGACAGGCCCGGGCGTCGGATAGCATGAGTCCTGACCGGCCCTTCATGTGGCCCAGAACGTGGAAGCCGATGATCGCGGCGGTCAACGGCTTCGCGCTGGCCGGAGGCTGGTCAATAGCCCAGATGTGCGACCTTAGGATAGCTTCTGAAGAAGCTCAGCTGGGCATCACGGAGACCAAATGGAGCCTTCTGCCCCCCTTCGGGACGATTCTGCCCAAATCGATGTCTTTATCGGCCGTACTAGAGTTGGTGCTGACCGCCCAGCCGGTATCCGCCCAGAGGGCCTACGATATGGGGTTTCTGAACAAGGTGGTTCCCGCGGACCAGTTGATGCCAGAGGCCATTAAAATGGCGGAACAGATTGCGGAGAACGCACCTTTGGCCACCCAGTATTTCAAGGAGTTGGCGTACACCGGGCAGAATATGACCACCGAAGAGATTTGCGCGCTCACCTATAAAATGTATGATCAGCTTCTATCCACCGAGGACTCGAAAGAAGGGCCCAAGGCCTTTGCCGAGAAGCGTAAACCCCAATGGAAGGGGCGGTGATAGCCGTCAGCTTTCAGCTATCAGCTATTGAGACTTAGGAGGTTGTAGATATGGAACCCATCATTCGAAATTTCAGGAACCATTATTCGCCGGAAGGGACTTCGGCCCGGATGATCTGGCTGGACGATAATCCCACTACCTGCACCATGACCTATTCGGAGATTGCCGCCGACGCTACCAGCGCCCACCACATACATCCGTGGGAGCATGAGGTGTATATCATCAAGGGCTCGGGGACCTTGATATGCGATGGTAAAGAGTTTCCAGTTAAGGAAGGTGATGGGATTCTGATACCCGGAGAGGTGGACCATTACACCCTTAACAACGGCGGCGAGGGCGTGATCCGCCGGATAGAGATCAATCCGTTGATGGCGGCCCAAACCGGTGGCGCCCGCACCGGGGAGACGGGCAACGGCAAGCCGCCGGTGATCCGCAATTACAGGAACCTGGGAACGGAACCTGGCAGCAGGTTGATCGGGATTCCCGACGGAGCGCCTACCTACGTGATGCTCTATAACGGGGCCATGGCGCCGGGCGCGGTTAGCCATGAAAGCGCCGGCGGCCACGGGCACGAATGGGACCATGCGGTGTTCATCCTTGAAGGTCACGGCACCATCGTCTGTGACGGCAAGGAGTTCGCAGTGGCTGAGGGAGACTCGGTGTTGGTTCCGCCCAACTGCTTCCACCAGTGGCGCAACACCAGCGACGCCCCCATGCTAAGGGTGACGTTCAACGCGCTGGCCGCGGACCTGGCGGAGCACTAGATCGACGGCATACTTCGCCGTGATGGGCCGCATTCGTGTTGGACGCGGCCCCAGAACATGTCATGTTGATCCAGCCGCAGCGGCGAAACATCGGGGAGGGGACGCCTCCTGCCCCCCAGATCCTGAGCGAAGCGAAGGATGACATACTGGGCTTCAGGGTGGCGTTGGTGGGAGCAGGATGATCTGGCCGGTGACGTCGAGAAGACATGGTGCCGCTGCCAGCCGGAAGGTCCTAAGTAGTCGTGTTCTAGATCTGGTACTGAGGCAAGGCCAGTAACTGTTTTGCGATCAGCAGGCGCATGATCTTCTTTGTGCCCTCGCCGATTATCATCAGGGGGGCGTCCCGGTAGTAACGCTCCACCGGGGACTCCTTGATGTAACCATATCCCCCGTGGATGCGCACCGCCTCAATTCCGAATTCAGTACGACCACCGCAGCGCACCCATTAGGGATCAAAAGATTCATCGACATCCCGCCTGCCGTGGAGCACGCGAATCACCTCGCCTCCGCTGTTAATCGTGCGGTAAAAGATGACGTAGTTATCGACCACCAAGCTACGAAGGTCCGGGGACAACTCTTCTCGTGAACGGCCTAGTTGGGGGTTGAAAGCGAGGCCCTCTTGGCAGATCTGGTAAATGCGATAGATAAAGCGGTTGGCGTTTTCAGAGCTGTGACGTGCGATAAATGCCCAAATTTCGGCGAGGTCAGCCTCCGCTGACGGAAGGATTATGGCTTGAGGCATTAGCCAGAGTCTTTTTGCGGATTCGTCCGCCGGCGGCCCCTTTTCTTAATGTCCTCAACAACTTCTTCGTCGAAAATCCGCCCAGCTCCACTGGCCAGTCCTTCCTGAATCTCGCTTCGTAAAGCAGCGAGTTTCTGGTCCCGCCGGTCGAGGAGATTTAGTGCCTCCTCGATGACTTCCTCGCAGGAAGCGTATAGCCCGATATCGAGCTTCCGTTGGACCAATGTGGCAAGCTTTTCAGGGAGATTTATTCGCACGATGTCTTCCTGTCGATTCTCAAACGGTACCTCAAGGTAAGCATTTGTTCAAGGGTTCCACCGTCTAGATCTGGTACTGGGGCAAGGCCAGTAACTGTTTTGCGATCAGCAGGCGCATGATCTCGTTTGTGCCCTCCCCTATTATCATCAGGGGCGCGTCCCGGTAGTAACGCTCCACCGGCGACTCCTTGATGTAGCCATATCCCCCGTGGATGCGCACCGCCTCCATGGCCACTTCCTGGCAAACCTCGCTGGCGAATAGTTTGGCCATGCCCGACTCCAGGTCCACCCGGTCGCCACGGTCTTTTTTCGCGGCCGCGTCGTAGGTCAGCAGCCGCGCGGCCTGCACCTTGGTGGCCATGTCGGCAAGCTTTAGCTGGATGGCCTGGTGCTGGGAGATGGGCACGCCGAAGGTCTCCCTTTGTTGAGAGTAGCGTATGGCGGCCTCGAACGCGGCTTGGGCCACGCCCACCGCCCGGGCGGCGACGTTGATTCGGCCCGTTTCCAAACCGCTCATCACTTGGCCAAACCCACGGCCCTCTTGGCCACCCACCAGGTTTTCGGTTGGGATCCGGAAGTCGTCGAAGATCAACTCGCACGTGTCCAAACCCCGGTAGCCCATCTTGTCCAGGTCTCTGCCGACCTTGAAGCCCGGGTCACCCTTTTCCACCACGAAGCAGCTGATACCCCGGTAGGGCGGGTCCGCTGAATTGTCGGTCCGGGCCAACAGGCAGAATGAGTCCCCGTAGCGCCCGTTGGTGATGAACATCTTGGTCCCGTTGATGACGTATTCCTCGCCGTCTTTGGTGGCCGTGGTTTTCAGGCTGGCCACGTCGCTGCCGCCGCCGGGCTCGGTGAGGGCCAAGCCGCCCCGTTTGCGGCCGCTGGCCAGGTCGGGCAGGAACTTTTGCTTCTGCTCCTCGGTGCCGTAGTGCATCAGCACGTAGGTCAGGATATGGTGGGTGCCGATGGCCCCAGTGATGCTCATGAAACCTTTGCTCAGTTCTTCGAAAATGCTGGCGAACGTGGTGTAATCCAGACCCAGCCCGCCGTATTCTTCAGGCACGGTGATGCCGAAAAGCCCCAGGTCCTTCATCTTATCGATGAGATCATGGGGGACCCTGTCCTCCCGGTCCAATTCGGCGGCCATGGGTTCTACGTCCCGGCGTACGAACTCCCGGACCATGTTGACTATCTGGATTCGGGCCTCTTCGGGCGTTGCTGTGGTCAAGGGGGAACTCCTTTTAGCTGTTGTCTATCAGCTTTCGGGGGTCAGCTTTTGGGCTACCAGCCGACGATGACAGATTCTTTTCTGGGGTCGGCGCCGCCGTTGTAGACGCCGGAACCGGGATGGACCATTATGGGGGCAAAGCCGTTGGAAATCCCCCAAGGACCGGTGGGCTCCACCTGGTGGCCCAGGTCCCGAAGCTGGTCCATGGTGGTCGCAGAGACGCGGTTTTCCACCCCCAACTGATTGGGATACGATTCGTGGGGCCAGGGAGACCGTGGGAAGCTATAGCCACAGAATCGGGGTGCTTCCACCGCCTCCTGTACGTTCATCCCGAAGTCGACGATGTTGTTAAAAACCTGAAGGTTGCTCTGGGGCTGGCTGTCTCCCCCCGGTGTGCCCAGGGTCATGAAAGGCCGGCCATCCTTGGTGATCATAAATGTACAGGGAGTGGTGCGGGGGCGTTTGTGGGGCGCGATGTCGTTGGGATTGTCCGGGTCCAGCCAGAAGTAACAGCCCCGGGTGTTGATCAGGATGCCCGTGTCACCCAGGATCATGCCCTTAGTAAGGCCGGCGAAGCTGCTGGGCGTAACGGAAACCATGTTGCCCATGGCATCGGCCGTGGCCAGATAAGTGGTGCCGTCGGAATCTCCACCCACCGCTTCCAGCGATGGAGTAGATGCCATGGGATGGTGATCCTCGACGGCCGCCTGCATTTTGCGCGGGTCGCCGGGCGGGTATTCGGCCTGGGCTTTGTTGGAGTCGATGAGCCCCCGCCGCAGGGTGGCGTAGTCTTTGGAGAGCAGCTCGTCGACCGGCACGTCGACGAAATCAGAGTCTCCGACGTACCGCTCCCGGTCGGCAAAGGCCAGCTTGAGGGCTTCCACCTGGAGGTGGATGGCCTGGGGACTGTTGTGGCCCAGGGCCGCTAGGTCGTAGCCCTCCAGGATGTTGAGAGTTTGAAGCAACGTGATGCCCTGAGTCCAGGTGCGGTTGGTGAATATCTCGTATCCCCGGTAGGTGGTTGAGATGGGCTCTTCCGAAGGGGATTGGTAATCTCCAAAGTCCTCGCCGGTATACAATCCTCCCAGGTCTTGCAGGGCTTTGACCATGCGCTGGGCCAGGTCTCCTTTGTAGAACACATCACGGGCGGCCTGTATGCCGGCCTCCCGGCTCTTTCCATCGGCCAAAGCCTGCTGCTCACCCCGGACCATCAACGAAAGGGTGTTTCCCAGGTCTCGCTGCTCGAAGATGCTGCCCAGTATAGGTGGTTTTCCCCGGGGCAGGTAGACCTTGGCGGTGTCGGGATACTTCTGAATGTTGGGCATCCGCTCGGCGCCGGCGATGGCGCGGCACAGCAGTTGGTACGCAGGGAATCCGTCATGGGCGAAGCTAACGGCCGCCTGGGCTGCCTGGGTGAAGCTCATGGTGCCGTAATCGGACAACATGGCCAGCAGCGCGGAAATCACGCCTGGCACCGTGGTGCTTAGCACCCCGGACGGGATCTCGCCCCATCTTTCCAGATACAGGTCCGTCGTGGCCTGCTGAGGGGCCCAACCCTGACCGACGACGGACCTTATTTTCTTGGAGGCGGCGTCGTAAAACAAGAAAGCCACCTCGCCGCCCAGAGAATAGTGGGCGGTGGGCTCCAACACCCCGGCGGCCAATGCCCCGGCCACTGCGGCGTCCACAGCGTTGCCGCCCTGCCAAAGCACGCGCATACCGGCCTGGGCAGTAAGCTGGGTGCCTGCGCCGACCATGCCCCGGGTGCCCCAGGCCATGGGACGGTGGGAGAACTCGCCCTGGCTGCCGCGGGTGTGGCTCGATGGTTTGGTGGTCATGGTTGTGCTCCTCTTTTTTGGATGCCGTTTCCGTTATACCCCGAAGCGGCGATTGGGGCAATGGTGGAGCCGTTGCTCGGTCTGTATTGGGAAAGAAATAAATCCGGCTTACTGTCCCAGAGATCCCAAGTTACGGCGCACTGTAGCCGTGTCGACGTGGTCTTCTCCTAGTCGTTCTTTCAAGATCGTGAGAGCCTGCTGGAAGTGGTTCCGGGCACCGGCCAAGTCTCCCTGATCATGCAATATCCCACCTAGGTTATTGAGGCGATTGGCTACACGAGGATGGTCAGGTCCATAGGTTGCCCGGTCGATGTCCAGGGCTCGCTGGATACAGCTTGTTGCTCCCACGAAATCTTCGAGTTCGTGAAGAAGGGTGCCTAGGTTACTAAGTTGGTGCGCCAATTTGGGGTCATCGGGACTGCAGGTGGACTCGATGATTGCCAATCCCCGCTGCATGTGGTCTTTGGCGCCATGTAAGTCTCTTGATTCAAGAAGCACGAGCCCCAGATTACTGAGGTTGCTTGCCACGACGGGGTGGTCGGGACCGTAGAAGGACTCATTAATGTCCAAGGCTGACTGGATGAGAACGAAAGCCGTCGACAATTGTTTCAGGTTTAAAAGGACGCTACCCAAGTTATTGAGGCTATTGGCGAACATTGGGTGGTTAGGACCGTGGACTGATTTGTTGATATGTAGTGCGTGCCCGAAATGTTCTCTGGCCCGTTCTAACTCTCCGAGGTTTATCAGCACATGTCCAAGGCTGTCGTGCCGGGCCGCTACGTTTACGTCCTCCGATCCATAGACCATGATGTCATTGGTTAGGGCGCGCTTCAATAATGTTTTGGATTGGGAATACTGGGCTCTTTCGCGTAGATAAAGACCCACTTGGTTCAGCAACCGCCCTGTGGCTCCCGATGAAATTTGTAGGTCAATGGCGTGGTTCGCCGCTTCCAGAGCGTGTGGCACCAGCCGGGCGCAAAGAGGCCAGTTCGTAATATCTGCGATATCAAAAGGGAAGTAATGGTTTACCAACAGTATGGAGTCCACTACTGACGACTTGCGGTTTTCCTCGTCAAGCCGGTCCCGGACCACCCCCTGCACTAGCCGATGGACCGACCATCCGCCGTCACTTGATTTTATCAGCGAGTAGCACCGAAGTTGGGCCACTGCGTCGTTTAAGGCCAGCGGATCGCCAACCGTGGCAGCCGCCGGTTGGCCAAGGTGCGCCACTCCGGCCTCCAACAGGCTTCGGGGGATGTCGTCTGGTGCAAGGTAGCTGAAGAGGCTCATTAGGTCCGCAGCTGGTTTCGATAACTGCTGGAGGGAAATCTCCCAGGTAGTTGCCACGGTGGCCTGGCAGCCGGGTGGCTCGCCCCGCGTCAGCAGTTCTCGACTGCGTACTTGGAACAACTTCATGTAATCGGCCAGGGTCGTTCCGGTCTCCTCGATATAGGCTCCGGCCTGCTCTAAGGCCAAGGGTAGGTCACCCAGGGATTCGGCCAAAATGTCTGCCGTTCCCTCGTCTGGCTGCCCGGTGCGTTTCAGAAGAAACTCCACCGATTGGTTCCTGGGGAATGTTTCCATTAGCAATGAACTAGCGTCGCCACCCCAGTTGGGGTCAAGCGAAGTGATCAGTACATGGCCGGTGGGGGATTGGGGTAGGTAGTCACGGATTTGGTCTGGGCCCGGCGCGTTGTCCAAGACGAGGAGCCAGTTCACATTGCGGTCTAACCACCTCTTGACGGCCTCGATTATCAAGGCATGCTCGGTGGCGTCTTGCTCCGGCAAATCCAGCGCGCGAGCTAGGCCGGCGTAGGTGGCAGCCAGGGCCGACGGTTCCTCCGACGGCACCCACCACACCAGGTCGTAATCTCCGGCGTAACGGTAGGCGTATTCGGCGGCTAACTGGGTCTTGCCGACGCCGCCCAGCCCGTGGATGGCTTGGGCCCGGGTGAGGGCGGCGGCACCTTCGGCGGTCAAAGCCGCCCGTAGGCCTTCCATTAAGCCGGGATTCCCCAGATCAAACCAACTTTCCTGGATATAGCTCCTTCTGGGATACCGTCAAATATAATCCCGCATTCCAAGGGCATCAAATGCGGCCTGATTCGCTCAAATTCCCCGTTTTCATATAG
>DAOUHE010000051.1:0-2716 GCA_034428715.1 Dehalococcoidia bacterium
ACTCGGGCTGAGTTTTTGCCAACCCGGATCAGTCGCTGGAGCTCTTCCCGTTGTTCCTGTGCCAGCCGCACCGCGTATTTGTCCCTGCCCATCATTGCCACCCCCGCCATCAACACTTCCCACCAGGCAGGATAGCTCAATTGGCCCCTTTCTTAAACAAATCCCAAAACCAAGTTGACTGAGTACTAGGCTGTGTAAGTGTGGCCCGCAAGGTTCCTGGACCGCCTCGGGAACCCATGGTTCGTAGGTCAAATGGGCTATTTGATCACTTTAATCGCCTGGGGCACTCAGAGATGTTAAACCTCGGGGAAATACCGATCTCAAGGAGGACGCACCGTTGAAGATTTGGGTCCCGAAGAATGTGATGGTTCAGCAGAGCAAATCGGCCCGTCTCCGGGCGTGGGCGGATACCAAGCATAAATATTGGGTTTCGGGCAAAAGGCAAGGTAAACTGCGTATGGAAAAGAACGGTGAGGTCTACTACGGCGTCCATTTCCTCCCGAATCGTCGTTACGGAGATGTCTATTGTTGGTGTCCGGCGTCGGCGATTAATGTAGATGTATCGCTGTGCCAGTCACCGATCCGTGGCGGGTGAACAATCAAAACTTTTCTACAAGTCAACGAGTTGGTCCGTCCAGGGCGGCCTGTCATTGGCGATGGCGTAACTGGACCCCACAAAGGGCAGGATGAAGTTTAAGGGCTAGGAGACGTTGTGCTTGGGCAGAAAGCACTCGGAGGGACAGAAGAAAGCTAAAAAGCGGAGGGGATGGCGTGGTTGGTACCCCGGAGCGGCTTCGATCCGCTGATCTCCACCTTGAAAGGGTGGCGTCCTGCCAGGCTAGACGACCGGGGCACACAAAGGTATTTTACTACAGGTGGGGGTGGGGCGCCATTGGTTATTTGAGCACGGTGGCGGTCTTTGGGCGGCGTGGCCCCACCCCAGATTCTTCCCCGCTGCGGCTGGGTCAGATGACATAACTTAGGGTTGGCTTGGAATTACTTGATTTGAGCCCTGGCCGCCATGCTCTACGGGTACACGGCCAGGGCTTCCAGGGCTTCTTCTTCGGGGAAGCCGCACATCAGGTTCATGTTTTGGACGGCTTGGCCCGCCGCGCCTTTTACCAGGTTGTCCAGGCAGCTAATGACTATGACTCGGCCGGTGCGCTGGTCGATGGTTGGGTAGATCAGGCAATAGTTGTTGCCCAATGTTTGTTTGGTCTGGGGCGGCTGGGCTGTTATCCGCACGAACGGATGCTCGGCGTAATATTCCTGGTAGACGTCCCGCAGGCGCTGGATCCCGGCCTCTCCGGCTTCCAGTTGGTTGGGGCGGGAGCGGGCGTAACAGGTGCTGAGGATTCCCCTGGTCATGGGGATCAGGTGGGTGACGAAGGTGACGCTGAGGCGCTCCTGGGTTAACGCCGACAGCTCCTGGATGATCTCGGGCAGGTGCCTATGGCCGGTCAAACCGTAGGCGAAGACGTTTTCGTTGACCTCCGAGAAATGGTTGGTCAGGTTGAGGGTACGTCCACCGCCGGAAACCCCCGACTTGCTGTCGATGATCAGGTCGGGTTCGACCAGTCCTTCCTTGATGGCCGGGGCCATGGCCAGGATGGCGCTGGTAGGATAACAGCCGGGATTGGCCACCAGCCGGGCCGGCGTGACATCTTCCTGGTGCAGTTCGGTGAGACCGTAGACCGCCTCTTCCAGGTAGGTTGGATCGGGATGTGCCACGCCGTACCATTCTTCATATTCATCAGCCTGCTTCAACCGGAAGTCGGCGCTGATGTCCACCACCTTGACGCCCTGCTCCAAGACGGGGATCACCGCCTCGGCGCTGGCCTTATTGGGGAGGGCTGAAAACACCAGGTCTAGGCTGCCGGTCAGCTCAGGCTCGATGGTCATGTCTAGGGTAGACAAGTGGGGGAAAACCTCGCCTAGTTGCTTGCCTGCCTCGCTGCGGCCGGTGACGCAGGTTATCTCCACCTCGGGATGCCGGTACAGGATGCGGGCCAGTTCCGATCCGGCGTATCCGGTCACATTGATGATCCCTACTCTCACTGTCACTGTCGGGGGTCCTTTAGATTTGACTCAGCTGCTTCGTCAGCCGGAACATGGGGCATGATCGGCCCATCTGTTTTGGCGCTTTTGGTTTTGCCGCCAGACTTGACGGACGCGGTTTTTTTAGACGCCGCCTTCATGATCCTTTTTCGGGAGGGACATCCTTCCGCCACCACGCATTCGGTACAAAGAGGACGTTGGGCTTTGCACACTCGGCGGCCGTGGTTGATGATGGCTATGTGGAATTGGAAAACCTGCTCCGGCGGCACCTTGGCTTCCATGATCTCGTGGGCTTTATCCACCGTGACCTTGGGTCCTATGAACCGCAACCGCTGGCACACCCGGTAGATGTGGGTGTCGATGGCCATGGCCGGCATTCCCAGGGAGAAGTTGAGAATGATTCCCGCCGACTTTGGCCCGATACCCGGCAGTTGCCTGAGCCAGGCCTTGGCCTCAGCAAGGGGCATCTCCCTGAGGAAAGACAGGTCCAGCGAGCCGTTGAGCTCCAAAATGCGGTTCAAGAACAGTTTGATCCGGGGCGCCTTGACCTTGGCCAGACCGCCGGGGCTGATGGCCTCTTCGATATCCGCCACGTCCCCCTGAGCCACCGCCTCTAGGCCGCCGAACCTGTCCATCAAAAAGCCGAACGCCCGGGCCG
>DAOUHE010000052.1:0-21739 GCA_034428715.1 Dehalococcoidia bacterium
GTCCAGGCCCTGGTCACGGAGCGAAATGCCGCCCGAGCCACCATTAACTGGCGGTTCAACACCCAGGACGCCAGGGGCAAACTTCACCGCCTCTATCCCTTCGATTCCAAACATGACTGACTACTAGACTGCCAGCTACCAGCTACCAGCTTAAGGCTGGCAATATATTTGGGTGCATCCCGGTTCATGTGCGTAATCACGGTAGCATCCTCGCCGCCCCCTGGAGTAGAAGGAGGCGACGTTCATTTAGAGCGCACCCGCTTCGAACTTGAGGAGGTGTAAACACCATGTCTACACGAATCCGGTTCAAGAGACTATTTAATGGTAAGCAAAATCCAGGAGCGTTGTTGAGGGGGAAAACCACGCTTAGGAGTGTAATCGCCCTCTTCGCGATCATCAGCCTGGGAGGGTTCCTGGCCGCCAACACCCATTCTCTAGACGCGCAACAAGGGAGGTTGTTGTCCCAGCCATTGCCGTCGGCGGCAAGATTCCCGTCATAGTCGGCGAGTTCGACACCCTCGTCTTCGGGTCCAACGCTCCCACGGGACTTGCCTACAATACCCTCACCGACGAATACGCCATCTCCGATAACGAGGCCGATAAAGTGTTTATCGTGGATAACCAGGGCAAACTTCAGTCTCAATTCGACACGTCCAGCTTCTCTCCCGAACCACAGGGTATCGCCTATGACTCCGCCGCCGACCGATACGTGATCGCTGATTCCACCGATGCTGAACTCTTTTTTGTGAGCACAACCGGCGTGCTGTTGAGCCAGTGCGACACCTCCGGCCCAGGGATCAACCAGCCCATAGGAATCGCCTTTAACTCCGCTACCGGCTTCTATGCGATCACCGACATTGCCACCGATGAATTTTTATCGTGAACAGCGCCTGCACGATTCAAGCCCAGTTCGACACATTAGTCCACGGGGCGGCGGATCCCCGGGGAATCACGTACAGGCCCGACACCGACCAGTATGAAGTCATCGACGCCACCGGCAATGAATTTTACATCTTCGATGCCAGCGCTGGTGGGCTGGGCAACCTTGTTGCCCAGTTTGATATTTCCGCCAGCTCCATTGACAACTCGATCGGGCTTGCGTTCAATCCGGATGATCGCGTGACTGCAATTTCCGACCACGGCTGGGACCAAGTCTTTCCCGTGGACCACAGAGGTACCCTGGTTAGCACCTTCGATACCGCCACCCTCGGTATTTTCAGCCCTTCCGACCTCGCCTTGAACACTTCCACCGGAAATCTGCTCATCACCGACAACGCTTCGGACTTGGTAAACAAAGTCTCCACCGCGGGCGTCTCAGCGGGTTCTTGTGATGCGGCGTTTATTGGGGCGGTAAACGCCCAAGGGATTGCTTACCTCGCCGCTACCGACCAGTTTGCCATCGCGCATAATGATCTACTCGATAACGACATCTACATCATCAGCCCCGCCTGTGCCCTCTTAAGCCAATTCGACATATCGAAATTCGATTCAACCACACCTACCGGATTAGGGGTTGACCTGCTCTTTGGGGACCTCACGTTGACCGACTCCGGCGATGACGCCATTCGTTACTTGGATCCCTTGGGGACCTTAAAGGGCCAGTGTTCGACATCAGTTCTTGGATTCGATGGCGGCAATAACGGTGGGCCGATCGATGGATTCTTCTCGGTTTCGGACATGGCTCACATCTCCGCCGCGGGCAATTTCGCGGTCGTAGATAGCTCAAACCTCGAAGTCGCTGTCTTCGACACCCTATGCTTGCCCGTCCTGCACTTCGCCATCGGCGGTTTGCCGGCGCTTGTTCCAACAGGGATAGCTGTCGATAACGTTGCGAAGCGGATTTTCATCGTGGCCGCCGACGCCGATGAGGTCTACGAGCTGGACCTGCCACTGGTCTTCGAGGCTACCACCCTCTCGGGATCGTTCCTCGCCGCCGGGGTCGCAACCGTGAATCACACGTCCAAACCCAGGCAAGGGGTTCCCCCAATATCGATCTTGCTGGGAAGTCCTACAACCCGTTTCATAAATTCAATATCGAAAGGAATGGTCTATGCGCTTTGCAATTGTAGGTGTTGGGGATTACGGATCGAGGTATGCAGCGCGGCTCATTGCCTCCGGGGAGGACGTGACCTTGATAGCTCGAGGAAGAACCCTGGAGAGGCTCAAGACCGAAGGAATCAATTCGACACAAAGCACCGGCTTTCAAGCAATGCGTGTTGAGGAAGTCAACGCCACTGACGATTGTTCCAGCACCGGTCCCGTTGATGTCGTCCTGATGTGCGTAAAACTGTACCAGCTTGACGATGCCATGGAGACCGCCAGCCCTCTCGTAGGGCCAGATACGACAGTACTAGGATTTCAAAATGGAGTAACGGCAGAAGATCGTCTCATCGCACGATACGGCGCGGACCGCGTGGTGGGCGTGGGAACAGGCGTAGCCTCGGTTCCAGTCTCAATCGGCGAATTGCCACGAGGTAAAAGCGACAGGACGAGCGCGATAGTTCAGGTGTTCAAAGAAGCCGGCGTGAACGTTGTCGAGCACGAAAACGTCAACGAAGCAATCTGGTGGAAGTTCATCGGGGTATGTGGGGGTGCCGTGACCGCTATGTCCAGACGATCGATCGGTGAGATGGCAAAGATACCGGAACTGCGACGACTAGGGGGGATGGCCGTGGCAGAAGTTATCGAATTGGCAAATGCCAAGGAGCTATCCTTCGGGAATGAAGAGGTCGTAAGGTTTGACAACATTATTGACGAAATGTCCGCGCTGAATCCAGATTGGCGTCCTTCGCTGTTGCAGGACCTCGACGCTGGCAGACCGCTTGAGCTAGATGCATGGAGCGGTGGCGCGGTGAAGATAGGTCAAGAATTGGGGATAGCAACACCGGTCAACTTTTCCATATACGCGGCTTTGAAACCGTACGAAAATGGTGATCGATAACTCTTGTTACCAAATTGATGCGCGGGGTCCTAGGACCAAATACCCGGGATAGCGCCGACGTAGACATGAGGCCATCAGATGACCGACCTAACCATCCCCGCCGGGCCCGATGAGGTCACCCGCCAGTGGCTGACTCGGGCCCTCCGTAGCACCAGCGTCATATCCAGCACAAATATCGCCGGGCGCCAACTGGAGAGGCTCGGGGAGGGGCAAGGCTTCGTTGGGCAGATATATCGGTTCACGCCAGAATATGATACGCCTGAAGATGGCTCCCCCCGATCGCTGGTGGTTAAACTTTCCTCTTCGGACCGGGGTCTCAGATTATTGACCTTCGAATTGAACCAAACCGAGGTCCGCTTCTACCAGGAGATCGCTCCACAGGTACAACTACGCACGCCTCACCTTTACTATAGCGCCGCTGACCCGGATACGAGCAAGACGGTACTGCTTCTCGAAGACATCGCCGGCGCCAGGGCCGGGGACAACGTGGCCGGCTGCTCCACCAATGAGGCACGGCTCGCCGTCCGGCAAATCGCAGGGTTTCATGCCCACTGGTGGGAGAGCCCGGGCTTGCAAGAAATAACCTGGCTACCATCCATCACCGGTCAAAGGCTCCTGGATCAGAAAACGTTTCGACGCCGGTGGGCTATTTTCACTGATAAGCTAGGCAGCCGGATTCCCCCTTCGTTGCGACAAGCCGCCAAGGGATTTGGGAACCATGCCGGACTCGTAAAAGACCGCATTTTAAGGCTGCCCAGAACCGTGATCCATGGTGACTACCGTCTGGATAACCTGTTCTTCGGTCACGCAGGAACCGGTTTCCCTCTCACGGTGTTCGATTGGCAGCTCACCCGCGTGGGGCCTGGGCCAACGGATGTGGCATATTTCATGGCGTGGTGCCTGGAGCCGGAGCACCGCCGGAGGGTAGAGGCGGGCTTGCTCAAGGATTACCACGATTCCCTTGTCGAGAATGGCGTCCGCGGTTACGGGTTCGATCAATGCCAGCGGGACTATCGGCTCTCTATGTTCTACCCATTAGTGCTGCTCGTAACATCCGGCGCGCTTCTGGATTTTACTTCAGACAGGGGCGGTTCGCTGATTGCGGCGCTTATTAAGAGAGTGAACGCCGCCGTGGCTGACCATCGCATTGGTGAGCTGTTGCCTGGTTGACCGCTGCGATATATGGATTTAAAAAATCAAGGATAGAGAGGTCTTACAATGCCTGACCACACCATAACCCTGGGCAACGTGGAGCTAATCTCACTAAGCGACGGCACCCCATTGCGCTCCCCGTTAATGCCTTTCCCAGACACCAAGATCGAGCAATGGCGGGAGTTCCCCGGCTTGTTGGACAGCAATGACCAATACATGACCCGGTACGGCACGGTGGCAGTGCGCTCGGAAGGGAAGCTGATCATCGTAGACACCGGTTTGCAAGAGGCCGGCGGCACTTTGATGGACGATATGAAGTCCAAGGGAATCGACCCGCCGGCGGTGGACTTGGTGGTATTCACCCACCTGCATCCCGACCACGTGGGTTGGAACCTAACCAACGGACGCCCCAACTTTCCCAACGCCCGCTATCTGGCGCCCAGAAGAGACTGGGATTATTGGTCCCAGCCCAAGGTGGCAGCAGGAAATGCGCACATCACCAACCAGGTGCTGCCATTGAACGAACTGAAACTCCTGGACCTGATGGACGACGACCATAAGATCACCGGCGAGTTGACCACCGTCTCGACGCCGGGGCACACCCCCGGACATGTCTCGATAAACATCGTTTCGGCCGGAGAGCGGGGATATATCCTGGGGGACGTGGCCCACAACCTGGCCCAGGCCCATTACACCGACTGGTGCCCCAACTTCGACATCGAGCCCGACGTTTCCCGCAAGACCCGCCATCAGGTGCTGGACATGCTGGAAGCCGAAGGGATCATGGTATCGGCCGGGCACTTCCCGCACCCCGGCTTCGGGCGTTTCGTGCGGAAGGGATCCCGGCGGGTATGGCAGGGCATCTAAGCCGGCGAGCAGACGCCAGTTGGCGGCCTTTCCTAACGCAGATGCCAATGCCATTTACGATGTAGGGGCACGGCATGCCGTGCCCCTACGCCCCTTGAAAGATGCAGCCACCAGAATTCGACTCAGGTGTCCAGCGTAGCTGGGAAGTAGATGTCTTCCAGGGTCAACGGTTTGGTGATCAGGCCGTGTTCCAGCGAGCCTTGAATCGCGCGCTCCACGTTCTTGCCGAATGCTTTAATGCCGATAGGGTAGGGATCCTCTCCCAAAACCGCCGCCTGGTTCTGAAAGTCGCTCCCTTGGAAATATAAATAGGATGATTGATGCTGGCGGGCCCTCTCGTAGGCGATCTCCTTAGAGCGCTGGAACGCCAGGTACAGCTCCATGGCCACCCAAGGGTTTTCCTCCAATATGCGGTTCTGGACGATGACGTGGTGGTTTGAATGGAAGAAACCCGTCTTTTGATAATACTCGTAGACCACCGCTTTACCGTCGTCTGGCAACAGTTTTCGAATGCGGGCGTTCCCCTCTAATTGGGTTCCACCGTATCTGTCGATGACGGCGGTATCGCCGGCGGTGATACTCTGGCTGGCGCGGATCTGGGTGCAGGCGTCAATCTCCCCCCGGTCCAGCATTACGTCCATGGTCTGGTCCACCGTGAGCCAATGATGGATTATGCCCACCGGCCCCTGCTTGTCCAACCCCAGGGAACCCCCGTGGCTCAACTCCATGGTGCGGCCATTGAACCTTTGTTGTCGCTGGCCTCGATGCCGTACAGATCCTTCAGGGTGATTCGGAACCACAACGCGGCGGTCATGTCGTAGTCGGGAACACCGATGCGCTTGCCTTTAAGGTCTGCCAAGCTCTGGATGCCCGAGGAGTTGTTCACCCAAAGGTTTGGCCAGACATGTCCCCTGCTTAGGAACACCGGCAGCTTGCCCCAGTCCCACTGGCCACCCTGGCGCCGCTCCATGGCCAGCAGCGTCTCCGAGATGGACATCTCCGCCACGTCGAAATCGTCTAGAGTAAGGTTACGTTGAAACAACTCGCTGGGCCCGAGGATGACCGGATCCAGTTCGATGTTTTCGAGCTTCACCGTGCCATCGATCAGGGGACGGACCCGTGGATTATCGGAGAAACCCATTTTGAGACGTAGGGGCATTCTTACCTCGCGAATTGAAGATCGTCAGGCGGGGCGGGTTAGGAGTGTCTGGGTTTCGCGCCGCCACCGGGGGGCAACCCCCTTCCTAACCTTCCGCCATAAAGGGATGTTGCCTCAAAGGAGGCCTCGGCCAAAAACCACGGATTTGTCCTAAAAGGGGGATTTCATGCCTGAGTTCCCCCTACCAATCGGGAGGCAACCCGTCAAGCTAAGCGGCACGGAAAATGACGTCGACTTGACGCCAAGCAGGTAAAATTCGTCTCGCATGAAAAATGTAACACGAAGAAATCTATTCGAGGGCGTAGAACTATGAGCCATTGTTTCTTTGCCCGAAGTAAAATCCCATGGCTGATCCCAGTAGCCCAGTTACCGCAGGCAGCGTAAATTGAAGCCATTCTTGGGCTTCAGACCAGGTGTAGATGAACCAAATAGGTAGACCTACGACACCGGCAAAGATAATTCCAAACCGTATAGCGAGTATCCCTCGTACCGCTTCCTGCCGTAGCCGGAGTGTTCTGCCGACTTCCACTACTGGTGATTCGGCAAATTGCTCCAGATCTACATCAATGGCCGACTCCGCTGTCCCGGGAGGCTCGCCAGGGCCAGGTGTCCCTGTTGAGCCACCAGCTGAGGGTTCTCCTGGCTGCGTTGTCATGGGTAGAGATGCTTATCTAGGCACAATTTCCCGGGCTGTGCCTGTACTGCCGTGTTCAACAAGGATGCGACCGCCATTGCTGCGAGTGTCGTGGAACCATTTTTCGAGGGCCAGGGCATCTCGAAGTGTTTCAGACATATTCTTTCTCTTGCTTTTTGCGAGGTCTTTTAGTTCTTGAAAGGTCTCTTCATCTAGGTTGATGTTGATTCTAGGCATGGCTTCCATCCCTTTCCTTGCGCTGCTACTACTTTGATAAACATATAATAGCACATAGTTGATGTAATTCCTACATCTAACATATGTATATAAAGTGTGTGAGGACGCCAGTCTTTAATATCTAACCCACGCCATTGGAGGCAAGTTTTATGATGCCACCGAAAGGCCCACGCTGTTCGCCGGGCAGGGCCAGCTAAGAGGACCAGCGTTTCACGCCACCATCGGAGAGTAACCCCCTAGCCATCAAAAACTATATGACTCAAGCCTAGGGACGGTAAACGGCCAAGCATTTGCCCGAGTTGAAGATGTGGGTTTCCAGGTAATCAAGAACATCGGCCTTCTGGCCCATCTCGTGCATGGCCCCGGCCAGGCAAACCCAGTTGAGGAACTCCTGTTGGCCAGAGTCCTCTATATCCGCGACTGAAATGCCCTTCCATTCCTCTTCCCTGCCCTCTTGGAGCTGGTTCAAGCGCAGACGGTCGGATTCTATATCCGGCCAGAGGAAGTTGTTCTTTTCCACCAGGAAACCGTGGGACCAGCCGCCCGAGGCGTAGATCACCACTTTATATGGGCTATCTTTCAATATCTTCGCAACCTTTTGGCCCACTTCGAAGCACCGCTTGGGCGTGGGAGACGTCGGGTCGGGGGGCGCATCCGTTTCCCGGGGCAGTCCGCCGTGGTTGCGGATGACCTTGCTTCCATAGCAGTTCACCGAGATGGGTATAACGGGAATGTCCAAGCCCTTCCGGTCGTAGTCCAGGTACATCTGTATATTCACGAAGGCGTGGCCCAACCCGTCCCAATGCAGCGGCTTGTAGGAATAGGCCATGTCCACGGATTCCTCGATGAGCCGTTTGGTCAACCAACGGGCTACGCCGGGATTGCCTCGCATCTTGATAGGGTGGTCTTTGCCCTCTCCCCAAACGTTCACGCCGGGGATGAATCCGTTTCTGAAGGGATAGCTGACATACTCGTCATAGGCCATGACGCAGAACGGAGGGATGATGTCCTCCCGGAAATTCTCGTACTGGTCGTCGCCGAACATCAAGATGAAGTCCGGGTTGAATGATTCGATCTCGTCCCTCATCACCCGGAAAGATTTGACCAAGCGTTCCCGATGCTTCTTATGGGCCGCGACTCCATCGTCTTCGGCAAACTCCACCCGGGCCTCCTCCGGCCAATTCATAGGGGTTTTCAGGTGCTCGGGGAAGTTTGGCAGGCGGTCCATCACCATTTGGAAGGGCCAGGGATGGCCTTCGTCGGGCGGGATAAGCAGGGGCCAGTGGGTCGATGCCATTCCTAATATGCTGCCCATGACTCGCCTCCTCGATCAATAGTTTGGCCGCGGGTCAGGCCGGTACGAAACCGGACCGTGCATGCCGTTTCTAACATCGGGCGCCCGGCATGTCAAATCCGGCATGTCAACCAATGAGCGAGGCATGGACGTAAATGTGCCCGACACAGCAATATGCGTCTTGCAACGGCTTTGATTCCAGCTTATCCTACTCGCCAAAGACCAATCTTGTCGGGCTTATCGCTACCGCCGTATATCAGGGGGAAAGATGTCCGCGACAGCCTTTACCTGCATCTCCGGGGATTCCCATCTGGAGGTGGACTCCAAACATTGGGTCAAGCGGATCGCCAAAAAGCATCGGGGCCGGGCGCCCCGCCTGATTCAAACCGCTACGGGAGGAGACGCCTGGGTGATCGAGGGCCAGCCTGCCCGGGAGGTGCCGTCGGATCTGTACGGGGGCAAGGGCCGGGACCACTGGACCCCCTTTGGCCAGACCTACGAGGGGACGGCTGGCACCGGACCCGCGGAACAGCGGTTGTCGGAGCAAGACCGGGACGGCATAGACGCAGAGGTCATGTACCCTTGCCAGGTCGGAGGACCATGGTTGTGGCGAAGCGGGCCCGACGACGAACCTTATCTGGCCATCGTCCGGGCCTACAACGACTGGCTGGCCCAGGAGTATTGCGCCGTCTCGCCACAACGGCTCATCGGCCTGGGCATCGTGCCCATGTCCAACATAGGCGACGCGGTGGCGGAGACCAACCGTTGCGCCAACCTAGGGTTGCCTGGAATGTTGCTCAGCGCGTTCCCCAGCAATAAAGGCTATCCCACGCCTGAAGACGACCGGTTCTGGGCGGCGGCCCAGGAATTGAACATGCCGGTGACCGTTCACATCCAATTGAACCGCGAAGGGGTTCGCGCCGGGCCGCTGCTGAGATATCCCCGGGAAAACCCTGAAACCATGAAAAAGCTGGGGACCGCCGGCCTGGCCGAGCAGGTCTCGCGGTTCCACCGGGTTGGCGGGTTGAACGTGGTCCAGATGGTTTTGGATGGGCTATTCGACCGGTTCCCCAACCTGAAGGTCTATTTCGCCGAAACCCACGCCGGCTGGCTGCCATTCTTCATGCACATGGCCGACATGCGCTACGAACGCCACCACCACTGGGCCACCGAACTGTTGGGGTTCAAACCGCTAAAACGGCTGCCCAGCGAGTACATGCGGGAGCACATCTACTGGGGCTTTTTGGACGACCCGATAGGCGTGGAGATGCGTCACCACGTTGGGGTCGACCGGTTGATCTGGGCCACCGACTTCCCCCACCAGGAATCCGACTGGCCGTACTCCCAGGCTGTCATTGGCCGCATCTTTGCCGGAGTGCCCGAAGATGAAAAGCACCAGATGCTGGTGAGCAACGTGGTGGAGTTCTTTCATCTGAACGGGGTCTAAAGACTAGTTAACAACCTGGTAACTCACGCATTTGAATCCTTCGACAAGCTCAGGACGAACGGGAAAGGTACCTCCCTCCGTTCGTGGTGAGCTTGTCGAACCACATCATTAACTGGGACCCGGCCAACCGGAGCCCAACACATGCCAAAACAGGAGGCACCATGTCTAGGATAAGCGCCATACATCATGTGAACATACCCATACGCGATATTGAGCGCACCAAGGAATGGTACCAGCGGATCTTCGACGCCGAACTCAAAGAACATCCCCGGCAGCTGGAATTGTATCTGGGTTCGTCGGAGCTTCACTGCCACCTGGCGAAGGACCCGGTCTTTTTGGAAACCAACCATTACGCCGTGGAGATCACCGACTGGGACGAGATGATGTCCCATTTGAAGAAAGAAGGGATTTCCTTCGACGGGGACCGCGCCCCTGGGATCCGGGATTATGACGGGCATCACTACGCCTACATCCGGGACCCCGACGGTAATCTGATCGAATTGATGAATCACCCTGCGTAATTGGTTTTGGGATACTTTTGTGCCAGCCGCCCATTCCTATGTCATGCCGAGCCAGCCGCAGCGGCGAAGCATCTAAAGTTGCAGTTAAAACCTTGTCGATGGTCTTGTACTACGATTTGAGATTCTTCGTCACTGCATTTCTCAGAATAACAGTTTTGAGGTCCAGACAAAGCGGAACGATTGGCCAGACAATTTCTGAGGTTACCAACTCTTTTATCAGGAGACCGATATGGCGGGAGAATTGGATCCCAGGGCCTCCGGCGCGCGGCGGTTCGAAGGGCAGGTGGCGATCGTTACGGGAGCCGGCCAGGGCATAGGCGCCGCCACAGCCCGGAGGTTGGCCCAGGAGGGCGCGTCCATAGTCATCGGCGATATGGTGGAAGAGACGTCAGAGAAGGTTCGCGCCGACATCAAAGAGTTTGGCGGCGAATGCGAGATCGCCCTGGGGGAGCTGTCTTCATGGGAGAACGCCGAGGCATTGATGGAGACAGCCCACAAAGCCTTCGGCCGTATCGACGTTCTGGCCAACGTGGCCGGCGGCACAATCTGGTTCCAATCCTTCCAGTACTACACTCCGGCGCAGATAGAGGCCGAGATAAACAAAAGCTTCTGGACAGCCATGTGGTGTTGCCGGGCCGTGCTGCCCTACATGATCGAGCAGAAATCCGGCTCCATAATAAACATCGCCACCCATGCCGTCACCGGCCGGTTCCGGGTACCCTACGCGGCGGCCAAGGCGGGTCAGATCGGCCTGACCACATCGCTGGCCCGGGAAGTGGCCCACCTGGGCGTGCGGGTCAACTGCGTGGCCCCCAGCGGCACTGCGGCCGACGACCGGACCACCCCCCGAAATCACGGCATCCACGTTTCCGTCCCCACCCTTCCCCAGGAAGAGTTGGACGATCAAGCAAAGTATCGCCAAGAAACCCGGAGCTCGGAAGTGCCCATGGGCCGGCGGGGCGAGGTTTACGAACAGGCCTCGGCCATCGCCTTCCTGGCTTCCCACGACGCATCGTACATAACCGGCCAGGTGGTGGCCGTGGGAGGGGGACAGCCCTATCCGTTTTAAAAAATCGCCGGTTTCGTTTTTGTTACCCAACCGGCCAGCTGGGTCGATTCCGGCAAGGGACACCACCGCCGCAACCCAAGCTGTTAATGGGAAAAGTGATAATATACCCATAGTCCATGACCAATTCGCCACGACAAGGGGAACATGGGACTGGCAAAGCTATTCACTAGACAACTATCAGGCTATCCCGGCGGCTACAAGAAGATGCGCCGGGGATTCCAGGGCTTCAACGAGACACCGCCCTTCACTTTGCCCGACGACGCCAATGACCGCCGCAGCCGGATTCCCCCGCTGGGTTTCCGGGAATATTGGTACCCCGCGCTTCCAGAAAAAGACGTGAAGAAAAGCGAGCCTTCCATGCTCCGGATGCTGGGCACCGACGTGATCTTCTTCCGCGACAAGCAGGGTGAGGTGCAGGCGCTGTTGGACTGGTGCCCGCACCGGTCTGTGTACCTGTCCATGGGCAAATGCTACTTCGAGGGATTCGTTACCTGCGGGTATCACGGCGCCACATTTGACGGCGACGGCAACTGCGTGGCCTTTCTCACCGAGGGTCCCGACTCCAAGATGCCCGGCGCTCCCGGCATGAAGGCCCGGAAGTTCCCCACGGTGACGCTGAAAGGCTTGGTTTTCGTGTGGATGGGGGACGGCGAACCGGTTGACCCCAAGGAAGACATTCCACCGGAGATGTTTGAAGACCATAACGTGCTCCGGCCGTCCTACTGCATGTTCGATTGCAACTGGGTGCTGGTCCTGGAAAACACCATGGACGCCCACAATGCCTTCATGGTCCATCGAAACGCTTTGCGTATCCTGGGCAGCCGCCTCGGCGGACGCCCCCGCACGCCATTGGGATACCGGGTCAATATCGTCAATAACAAGAACGTCCACTACCGGCCCGGCAGCGGCAAGTCGTCGGTGGAGAACTTCTATTACGACGATGACGGCAATATCCCTTACCAGATGTATTACCCCGGCGTCGACGGAGTGTGGCCGCTACACAAGTGGCGGCTGTTATGGACCTGGTTCTTCGATAAAAAGGCAAAACGCCGCGGGCAGCCGGTGGGAAGACAGCGGCCCGAGGCCGCCGACACTCCCGACGTCAACGAATGGAACGGGACCCGCCTGCCGGGCATGTCCCGTACCGGCGGCAACAACCGGGACTTCCGGAGCACCCGTTGGCCGGTGCCCGTGGAGGAAAATCTGACCCGCATGGTCTACCTCAACGTGGAGCGGTACAGTAAGCCGCCCAGTGTGTTCCGGCGGGTCACGAACGGGGCAACTTGGCCGTATCGAAACTGGATGCTGAATTTCAACTTCCGCAACCAGGATTACGATGCCGAAAAATACGTGCAATACGCCATGCCAGAATATCTGTCGTCAACCGACTCGGTGGTGGTGGCCATGCGCCGCCTCTTCGTCGAGCACGCACGCGACGTCATTCGGCGCCGGGAGCGGGAGGAAGAGGCTCCGGAATCCATGGAGGATACCGCCGCCGAGCAGCAGGTACGCCAGGGCGACCAGCGGGTGGCCGAATCGAGCGATGCCTTCGATGTGCAACGCCTGGAAGATGAGCTTCTGCGACGGGTGTGATGTCTCAGTGGGGACAGAATCATCCGATCAAACTTTAACCCATCCCACAATGTGGTTCGACGGCCTACCACGAACGGCACAGGCATCTCTTTACGTTCGTCCTGAGCAAGTCGAGGACCAACTATGGGGTGTGCCGCAGTATGGATCTACCCCGCAACCTCAGGCTGAATACAAAGCGAAAGGGACCCTGACTACCAATATATGGGTCCCTTCGGTTTATCACCCGAAATCAAATAAGGAGCATGTCCATGCTGATAATCGATGCCCAGGTCCACATTTGGGGAAAGGGATTGCCCACCAACCCATCCCACCGGCAGATAACCTCGTTCACGGCTGATGACCTGTTAAAAGAGATGGACGAAGGCGGAATCGACGCGGCGGTAATCCACCCGCCAGGTTGGGACTCAGATTCCCGCACTCTGGCCGTGGAAGCCGCAGCGCAACACCCCAACCGGTTGGCGATATTAGGCAATTTCCCTCTGGACCAACCCGAAAGCCGCGGCTCGGTCCCTGGATGGAAGCAGCAGCCAGGAATGCTTGGCCTGCGCTTCACCTTCCAGCAACCACACCAGCAGACCTGGCTGACCGATGGAACGATGGATTGGTTGTGGACGGCGGCAAAAGAGGCCGGCCTGCCCGTGGCCCTCGCCGCCAGTAATTTCATACCACTGGTTGGGCAGGTGGCGGAAAAACATCCCGAGGTAAAGCTCATCATCGACCATTTCGGCAGGACCGGGGGCAAGACCGACGACGACGCCTTTGGCAACCTTTCCGAGATGCTGGCCTTGGCCAAATACCCCAACGTGGCCATTAAAGCCACCGGCGCTCCCAGTTATTCCAGCGGTCAATACCCCTTCAGCAGCATCCACGATTACATCCATCAGGTCTACGACGCCTTTGGACCCCGCCGGATGTTTTGGGGCACCGACATCACCCGCATGCCCTGCTCCTGGCGTCAGTGCGTGACCCTGTTCACCGAGGAGTTGCCCTGGCTGTCGGAGGACGACAAGGAGTTGATCATGGGCCGGGCCCTGAGCCAATGGTTGGACTGGAAACTCCCCGCCTAAATTCTGGCGGGGGCTATCCGCCCTTTAGCTGCCGCGAGGACGCCAACAATCCGCCATTGTGTCAACGTGAGGGTCCATTCAGAACCTACTGAATCGATAACATGCTCCGGAGCCTGAATTTAAATATGTCATTTTGAGGAACGGAGTGACGAAGAATATGCGGTGGTGCGGTCGGTTCGTGAAGGCATTACATCCAGGACTTAAGATTCCTCGCCGCTGCGGATGGCTCGGAATGACATATTGGGGCCTGGCTTGTAATGACCAATGGGGGACTGGCTCTGGATTACAAATTTGGGGGCCGGCTTGTAATGAAACGGCTAACGGTGGCTGGCTCAGAGCGACATCGTGGAAAACAGACCTTAGAATACATTCGGGGCTGACAACCCGTGCGGGAGAGAGACATGAGTGACGTGAAAACAGACGAAAACGTAGTGATCGGCAAAGGCGGAGACCGGGACCTGATGGTGGACATCATCAAACCCGGGAACCTCGCTGGCCCGGTTCCTGGGGTACTCTTTCTGCCCGGAGGCGGATATAGAAGTGCAGACCGGACGCCCTTGACGGAAAGGTACGGGCTTGGATTGGCCGACCACGGTTACGTTTGCGTCGCGGCGGAATACCGGGTGATGGACGAGGCTCCCTGGCCGGCCCAGATCCAAGACGTCAAAGCCAATATCCGCTGGATGCGGGCAAACGCCGACAGCCTGGGTATCGATCCGTCGCTGATCGTGGTGGCGGGCAAATCCGCAGGTGGACATCTGGCCCTGTTGGCTGCGGGGGCCCAGGAGGTAAAAGAATTTGAAGGCGACGGAGGGAATCCCACTGTCAGCAGCCGGGTGTCGGCCGTGGTGGGAGTATCCCCAGTTTCCGATATCAGCGGCAGGGTCAAAAGTCCCGATTTCGAGCCCATGTTTGGCAAGAACCCATCCGACGAGTTGGCCGCCGCCGCCAGTCCGGTGTCCTACGCCGATGCCGACTATCCGCCCACCCTGTTCCTGCACGGCACATCCGACGACCGGGTCCCCCACACCACGACCATGGTCATGTACCAGAAGCTGCAAGACGCCGGGGTGCCCGTCGACCTGCACCTATTCGCCGGACAGGACCACTTCTTCGACCGGGAAGCCCATTTCTCCCGGGCAGTGGTTGATGCTATGGCATTGTTCATCTCCCGCTACGTGCCGGTCCCAGTCAAGGAACCCGTGGCGGCATCTTAGCAAGGGGCAGGGGGTCCATAACCGGCCGATCGCAAGACGGTGTACAATCTGATCGATGCTTGCCAGTTTTAAGCGCGGCACATATTGTGATCCACACAAACGATCTAATTAGTCACCGTCAGCCTTTGGGCGGAGGGAAATCTTGGCTGTTTAACCAGGGTTCGGGGCTCCTCGCCAGATGCTTCGCCGCTGCGGCTGGCCCAGCATGACATATTCTCAAATAACGCACAGAGTTAAGAGAAAGCGATGAATAAAAAGGTAGAAGTTGGAAGCGTGGCCGAAGCCTATCTGGAACTTTTGGCGGCCCGGAACATCGAATATTTCTTTGGCAACGGCGGGACGGACTTTGCCCCCATCATCGAAGCTTACGCCAAGCGCAGGATCCAGGAACAGCCGCTTCCCCGGCCGATTCCCGTTCCCCATGAGGTGACGGCGGTGGCGATGGCCCACGGATACACCATGATCACCGGCCGGCCGCAGGTGGTGATGGTGCACACCATACCCGGCACCGCGAACGCCATGTCCGGGGTGATCAACGCCTTCAGGTCGAATATGCCTATGCTGTTCACCGCCGGCCGCACACCCATCGCCGAAGGCGGCGCCGTGGGTTCTCGAAACGGTAGCATCCACTGGGCACAGGAATCCTTCGACCAGGCGTCCATGGTCCGGGAGTGGGTGAAGTGGGACTACGAGCTCCGCCACGGCGCCGACCTAGAGGGGGTGGTAGACCGGGCTCTGGCCATCGCTCAGTCGCAACCCGCCGGTCCCGTTTACCTCAGTCTTCCCAGAGAGGTCCTGGCCGAGGAGTTGGAAAGCATCTCCTATGACGCCGAACCCAGGATGAAGCAGGCCGAAGAGAGGGTGCCCACTCCCGAAGCCATCGCCCAGGCCGCGGCCCTGTTAGCCAAGGCCGAAAACCCCATATTGGTCACCCGGGCGGCCGGGAAAGACACCCACACGGTCCAGCCACTGGTGGACTTGGCGGAACTTCTAGGAATGGCAGTGGCCGATGCCGGCGCCCTATACACCAACTTCCCCAAAGGCAACCCTCTTTACGCCGGCGGCGACGTGGGACAGATCCTCAAAGACTCCGACGTGGTGGTGATCCTGGAGGCCGACGTGCCCTGGACCACGCCCAATTCCGCTCCCCCGTCCGAAACCCGCACCATAGGGATTGGGGAAGACCCGCTGTTTTCCAACTACCCGGTGCGCGGGTTCCACGTTGACTCCAACCTGGCCGGCAGTCCCAGGCTCACGCTGCAGGCCCTGGTTAACGCCATAAAAGATATCGGGGTAGATTCCGCGGCGGTCCAGGCTCGTAAGGAGAAATGGTCTGCCGCCAGCCACGCAAGGCGAGAGGCCGCCCAAAAACGGGCCGAAGGCGGCAAGAACGAAGCTCCCATCAACAAGGCGTGGTTCACCCGATGCCTGGCCGAGATCCTGGGTGAAAATACCGTCCTGCTCAATGAATTAGGTGTTGATGTTTCTCAGTTAGAGTTCAATCACCCGGGGACGTTTTTCGGCACACCGCCGTCAGCGGCTTTGGGATGGGCTTTGGGGGCATCTCTGGGGGCCAAGCTGGCCGCGCCAGACAAAACCATCGTCTGCTGTATCGGCGACGGTTCCTACATATTCGGTTCAGGCACTGCAACGCACATCGTCTCCAACGCCCAGAACCTGCCGGTGCTGAACATCGTATGGAACAACGGCATCTGGGACGCGGTCCAGAGCGCTACTAAAGGGATTTACGCAGACGGGTATGCGGTGCAGCATAACGACTTCGCCGTGAGTACCCTGGACCAATCATTCCATTACGAGTTGATCTGCCAGGCGGCCGGAGGCTATGCCGAGCGGGTGGAAGACCCAGCAGAAGTCCCAGCGGCCATTCAGCGGGCGCTGCACGCCGTCAATGTAGAGAAACGGCAAGCGCTGTTAAACATCATCGGGCAATAGAAGCAATAGATAGTTGCACCCGGCTCCCGAATAAAAAAGAAGGAGACTTTCCATGGCTCAGCAGCTTTGCATCTCGTCGGATTCCCACGTTGTGGAGTCGGCCGAGTTCTTTCATCCCCTGGAGAAGATGTTTGGCGACAAAGCGCCCAAAATGGTGACCGTTGACCCGAACAGGGGGCCCCAACTCTCCCTGGGCAATGGCAAGTTGGGCATCGGCCTTTCGGGGTTTTTCATGCAGAACGTCGATTTCACCACTCCCGAAGCCATGGAGATCCGGAAACTGGGCTACGAGTTGGCGCGGCCCGGATGTTACGACGTGGCCGAACGGTTAAAGGATCAGGAACTGGACGGCATCAACGCCGAGGTCATATATCCCAGCGTGATATTCAACGTTTATCAGGTTGAAGACCTGGACATCGTCAAGGCATCTTTTTCTCTATATAACGACTGGGTGGCCGATTACTGCAAAGGCGCGCCGGACCGGCTTTTCCCCTTGGCCAGCATCCAGTTGTTCGACCTGGACGAGGCCATCCAGGAGATGGAGCGCTCCAAGAAGTTGGGCCACGTGGGCGTTTCCGTCGCCGCCACCGCTCCACCGGACAAGCTCTACTCCGACCCTTACTACAATCAGTTTTGGGAAGCCGCCCAGGCCATGGAGATGCCCATTAACTGGCATATATTCACCGGGGCCACCGAGAACCACGGGTTACCATTCCGCCAGGGAGGCAGCGCCCTGTCCTTTGCCGGGGTCATGTTCACCGTGGCCGACATAATTCAGTCCGGCGTCTGTGAACGATACCCCCGGCTGCGGTTCGTGGTCACCGAATTCGAGACCGGCTGGGTAGGCATGATGCTAAAGCGCCTGGACTGGGCTTATATCCGCGGCGGCGGAGAAAAGGTCTTTGGATTGCCCCTGTTGCCCAGCGAATACTGGCGGCGTAACTTCCGCGTCACCTTCGAAGACGACCCGCTTGGCATCATGACCCGTGACTTCATCGGCACCGAGACCATGATGTGGGGCAGCGACTATCCCCACGGTGACTCGGTCTTCCCCCATTCCATGCAGGTGCTCAGCGAGATCCTCTCCGACTGCACGCCGGAAGAGCGCTATCAGATGACCGTGAAAAACGTGGTTGAGTTGTACAAGCTGCCCTTCAAACTAGAGGGACTCGGCCAAGCTACGGTCAACTCGATTCCCACGCCCGAAGTGAAGACCTGGCGGAACGCTATGCCCTCCAGAGCCATGATGGCGGGAGCGGCATCTGGCGACTAGAGGGGCGCAGCGAGAATTTTTGGCCAAAGGGTAACCCCCATCCTAGCCTTCCCCCATAAAGGGGGAAGGAATCTTTCCTACTGTCGGGTAATGGATAGGGAACATCCAGCGGGGAAATCCACTAGAAAACCCCGGAGGATCGATGCAGGTTGGCGTCCAGTTCCACTTGCCGACGTATAAAGACCATCCAATCCCAGAACTGGTTTCCTTGGGGAAGACCGCCAAAGCCGCCGGCGTTTCCCAACTCTGGGTGACGGACAACCTGCAGAGCCGCAATGCCTTTGTCGTGTTGGCCGCCATGGCGTCTAACATACCCATCAACCTGGGCACCGCCGTCACGGTCCAATACTTCCGGAATCCGGTGGACCTAGCCGACTCCGTGGCCTCCATCAGTGAGATCATGGATGGGGAGGAATTCAGCGTTGGCCTGGCCCGGGGGAACGGCAATACGCCAAACCTAATCAACTCTCCCAAGCCCATAACCATGTTGCGGCAAACAGCCGAGTGCCTGAAACGCCTGCTGAACGGCGAGACTGTTAGTTTCGGAGGATACCCGGCCCTGGCATCCTACTTTAATATCAATCCTGGTCACCAGTTTGTACTGAACTTCAAACCCAAGACGCCCATCAGGCTGTACTGCGGCGGCAACGGGCCGCTGAGCTTGGCCGTGGGGGGAGAGACGATGGACGGCCTGATCTACGGCGGCGAATTCAAAGCCGTGGCCGGAGCAGGCAGGCTTCCCGAGGCGCTACAAACGTTCAAATATGCCGCTGAAAAGGCCGGCAAGGGGAACCGCCAACCCAAGATCGCCGAGATAAAACTCTCCGTCTCCAAAGACGAATCCGCCGCCCGGGAATTCGCCCGCCACACTTCGGGAAGGCGATTGTTGAACCTTCGCCGCCGTGGTGGCTACGGGCCCGAAGAATTCCACCGCTTGGGGGTGGAGCCGGGAGATTTAGAGCGGCTGGACATCGCCGACCGGGAAGGGGTTAGCTCAGAGCAGTTTGGCCGGCTGGTGACCGAGCAAATGATTGACGCTGTCTTCGTGGCCGGCGGCCCTGATTTCTGCCGGGAGCGAATGATCGAAGTGAATAAAACGGCCCAGGATCACGGGTTCCAGCAATTGATGTTCTCGGAGCTGGGTCCCAACGTTCAAGAGAGCATGAAATTGTTGTGCGACGAAGTGATTCCCGCCCTTTAGGTATATCGAAGACAGTCTGATAAAACATTCCGGTAGTTGATTACTAAAATTGGCGTTACCACGATCCGCTCACGCTTAAGCCTGCCGAACGGCCTCGGGCGGGTGGTTCGACAGGCTCACTACGAACGGGATTGGCAACACCGGGTTGTCGAAGAAATTATTGGTAGTTAAAACGCAGACGTACTCCGGCGATAAAATCCCAGAAGACATTTCGAGGAGGAAAGCCGTTGACACAGCAAAAAGACGGTGGGGAAGCTATCCTGGAAGCATTCCGGAATCTGGACATCGACTACGTCATCTCGTCGCCGGGTTCTGAGTGGGCGCCGGTGTGGGAGGCGCTGGCCCGGCAGAAGGTGAACGAGGTAGAAGGGCCAACCTACATCAACTGCTGGCATGAGACCCTGGCGGTGAACATGGCGACCGGTTATACCCGAATGACGGGCAGGATCCAAGCGGTTCTGCTGCACGCGGGTGTAGGCCTGCTGCAGGGAAGTATCGGAATCCACGCCGCAAACCAGGGTGAGGTGCCCATGTTGGTGTGCTCGGGCGAAGCCACCAGCTACGGGGAAAACCCTGAGCTCGATCCCCAAGGGCAGTGGTACCGGAACCTGAGCGTGGTGGGCGGCCCCAACCGGTTTGTCGACACCTACACCAAATGGAGCGGCCAGGCCACCAGCCCCTACACGCTGTATGAACAGGTTGTAAGGGCGGGGGAGATGGCCCAAAGGGTGCCCAAGGGACCAACCTATATAGATATTCCCATTGAAACGATGATTCACGATTGGGCCCAGCCGGCCAAGATTCGGAAGGTGCCCCCCGCACCCAAGACACAGCCGGCGGACGAATCCATCAGCCAGCTTGCGGAGTTGCTTTCCAATAGCCAGAACCCGTTGATAATCACCGAGTCGGTGGGCCGGGAACCTCAAGGTTTTGCCAACCTGTTGGCCCTGGCGGAGCTTTTGGCCATACCGGTGACCGAGGCCACGCCGGTGTACTCCAACTTCCCCAAGAGCCATCCCCTTCATATGGGATTCAACCCGTCGCCCTATTTCGATGAAACCGACCTGGTCCTTATCTTAGGGGCCAGGGCACCCTGGTATCCGCCCAGCGCCGGACCCGTAAACTCCACCGTGGTGGCTATGGGCGAGACACCGCTCAAAGGGAACATGGCCTACCAGAACCTGCTGGCCGACCTATATGTGGAGGGCGATCTGACCATAGGCTTAGGTCTGCTGGTGGAAGCTCTCAAATCCAGTGGCGCCGCCCAGGCCACCAAGGTCGAGGAGCGCGGGGCGAGGTGGTCAACCGAGCACGACAGGCTTCAGGAGCGCGATCGGGCTGCTGTGGAGTCCGCACGCACCAAACAGCCCATCGATCCCGTGTGGCTCTGCGCCGCCCTCAGCGAAGTGATGCCCAACGACACCGTGTATGCCGAAGAGACTACCTCCCACCGGGGAGCCATCTTGCAGCACGTAGGGTGGGACGAGCCGCAGCGATATCTCCACCCCACCGGTGGGCTGGGGCAGGGATTGGGATTGGCCCTGGGTGCAAAGCTGGCGCGGCCCGACTCGCCGGTGGTAGCGCTTATGGGCGACGGCGGCTTTCTGTACAACCCGGTAACCCAGAGCTTTGGCGTCGCCGGCGAGGCCAGCTTGCCCTTCATGACTGTGATATTCAACAATGGCACCTACGAAGCTATGCGCCGCAACCACCTTCAGTACTATCCCGACGGCGTCGCCGCGCAGTCAGACCTATGGCATGGCGTGCACATCCCAGGGCCCAACTACGCCAAGCTGGTAGAACCCTTCGACGGCTACGGCGAGCGGGTGGAAGACCCAGCAAAGCTGAAGCAGGCATTGCAAAACGGCCTAGACGCGGTGCAGAAGGGGCAGCTTTCCCTGATAGACGTGGTGTTGAGCATTTAGCAAGACCGCGCCATACCATGGTTTAGGATTGTGGTTCGCCAAGGGTAGGGGCGCACGGCCGAGACTGTCTCAGAAAATAGGATGACTGCGATCAGAGCGGTTTAGGGATCTGGCGGTCAATTCAACGAGCTAGCAAAAGAGGCGGTCCGCCCATGGACCGTCTCTTGGCTTTCCACAGAGACCGCAGGT
>DAOUHE010000053.1:0-1781 GCA_034428715.1 Dehalococcoidia bacterium
AACCAGTACTTGGTGGACGCGCTCAGCGTGACGGTAGCGGTGGGCGTGTACGTATAGTTTGCATCTCCCAATCCGATGGTCGCTGGGCCGGTGAAGTCGGCCACTTTGGTGCCGGACGCAGAACCGCTGTGGAGCGTAATAGTGAGAGCAGGTTGCGAATGTTGCCGGCCGAAGAGGAACATGTCTATGCTGGTCAGCGTGTAGCCGGTGGCGGTGGCGCCGGTGGTGAACTCCTGGGCCAAAGTATTGCGTTCAGCGTAGTCACCGTCACTATTCTCCCGTCCGATGTTGCTCACCAGCACTTGGGTAACGATCTGCTTGGCCCCCACGTCGCGAGGCGGGTCTTCAGACCTGGGCTCGGCCGGGGTGGTGGCGCTGGTGGTGGACTGCGGCCCGTTGCCGTCGGCGCTCAGGGCCAGGACCGCATAGTAGTAGGTCGTCTCCGGTGCCACGGTGTCGTCCGCGTACTCCGTGCCGGTGCCTCCCGTGTTCTCTTCGATGGTGGACAGGCTGTCGACGCTGGCGCCCCGCAGGACCCGGTATCCGGTTATCCTCTCGTCCTGTGGGTCGTTCCAGGTGAGGGTCAGGACGCTGTGGCCAACACGGGCCAGGGTGAGCCCGGTGGGCGCCGCTGGCGGGTCGTCATTTTCGGTCTGCTCCGCAGGTTGGGGCGTCTCCTCCGGTGGGGGCGGCTTTGCCGGTTCGTCCATAACCCTGGTGGTTGAGGTGCCGGTCCAGGGGCCGCTCCATTCGTGTGCCGAGCGGTTTGCGGTGTAGTACCGGGCCCGGAGTTGGACCTTGTATATCTCGCCCGGCGTCAGGCCATCCAGCGTGAGCGTGTTCTCGTTGCCGGACGGATAGGCGTTGCCCCTTTGTGCCTCGTTTGAATCCCGGTAGGACAGAAATCCCAGGCTGGAGTGCGCCCAGCTGATCCGGTAGTCCGTGGGCGCCGGATCGGGGGTTTGCCGCGTAATGACCAGTTGCCCTGGCTCGTTGCTGTCCAGGCTCACGGACGGTATTGCGCCGCGTTCCGCTTGTGCCTGGGCTGTTCCGGTGAGTCCGGAGCCGGTGAAGACCGTGCTGATTACAATCAGCATTGCTGCAATCAAAATGGGCAATCTTACGCATCGACGTGAGGACAGGTCGTTTCGAGCGGCGGAGTTCATCGGCATTTTCCCCTTATCGTTCAATTGAAAACCTCAATACTGGGAGGAATCTCCTGTCATCCACGTACTGAAGTGTGATTTATGCGCATGGGCCTGTCCGGGACATTCGATATGTCTGAGGCAACAGGCCAAGACGCAGAATAATGATGAAGATTCTGGCCCCACCTGTATAGTGCTTAATACCATATTTCAAGCAGGGCATTTGCCCTGCCGGACACACAGCGAAGAAGCCTCAGAAAGGGTCGAAGCGCCGCTCTGCTACGCGCCTTCAGAGGCTTCGTGCCCGCGTTAACCAGGAGATCAGCATCCGGGAACGCAAAAGACTGGCAGCAGGGCAACTATTGCGTGGCACAAGCAACCTCTTTAGCAGGTACAATCGCTACCTCCACAAGGATGCATGTGACTCTTGAGGATATGCCCGCTGTGTGCTCAGACTTGCGCAGGACGCGCCTTGGAACGCCCCAACCGTCATGCTTTCCTACACTCACGAACGTTCGGCGGTCGCAATGTCTCAGGTTGCACACCATAGCCGGGGATCTCAGATGGCCAACGCCTTTCGGATAACGGACCGGACGCTCAACCGGGCTGCATTGCGGATGCGAGAAAATACCCACA
>DAOUHE010000054.1:0-6703 GCA_034428715.1 Dehalococcoidia bacterium
GGTCCAGGCCCTGGTCACGGAGCGAAATGCCGCCCGAGCCACCATTAACTGGCGGTTCAACACCCAGGACGCCAGGGGCAAACTTCACCGCCTCTATCCCTTCGATTCCAAACATGACTGACTACTAGCGTGTGGCGTTTCATACATAAGCACCGAAACAAACTCGCTGGAGTATGGCGATTTGAGGGCCTCGGGCGAGTAAGTGCCAGATGACGGAACCGTCCCAGTCACCTGTGTCGCTTTCAGTAACTGGATTTCACGGCACGACTTTGGAGAACGCAGCAATGATTCTTGAGGGTGGATTCCAGCTTAGCCAGAACCCTTACGATTGGCTCGGTGATGGAGTCTACTTTTTCCAAGATTCCTCAGAACGAGCTTGGGAATGGGCACGTGAGAGTTATGGAGAAGAAGCCGCAGTCATCGGCGCAGAGATTCGCCTTGTCGACTGCTTAGATTTGTTGGACATCAAGTGGACTAAGGTAATTGCCGAAGCATACAACCAGTTTCTTGATCATTACAAACGATCAGGTCTGAACCTTCCGAGGCAGACTTCTGGAGCCCATAGGCTGGACAGAGAGGTTATCAACTATGCGGTGGGAGTATGGGCAGAGCAAGGGATCACCATCAGATGCGTCCGCCCATCTTTTTCGGAAGGTCACCCCGTCTACCCGGATTCGGCACTCTACCAACGCAGCCACATACAGATCGCTGTCCGCGACGTTGAGGCAGGTATTATCCGAAAGTGGGTGGAGCGCTCGCAATAAAGGAGGCCACGATGCCTAAGCCTGAAGACGCAGAACGGTCCCTGATTGAACATTTCTCGCAGATCAGTCTTGATGAGTTCCAAGACCGTTACGAAAAGTACGCTGGCGATAATGGGTCACCCCAGTTACCGGCGATACCCGACCGCGGTTCCCGAGATGTGATTCTGCGTCAAAGGGAACCGGCCCCATTGAGGCTAGATGCATACCTTGCGTCAGCCCTAACTGGACTTAACGAGGAACAGCGGGCACGCGTGGCCAAAGTTGCCGAGGTCGTATCAATTGTATGTGAGGAGATGGAAATCGATGTGCATGAGCCGTGGAAGTCCACTGATCCGATTCAGCACCCAGACGTGGCACCTGAAGACGTCTTCGACAGGGACCGAGAGCGTGTTCTAGGCAGCGACTTGGTCATCCATATTGCTGATTACGCGAGCACGGGGGCAGGCGAGGAGCTCGACTTCGCACTCGACGCTCTCATCCCTATCATACTGCTGTCCCATGGAGATTCGGTAGTGAGCCGCATGGTGCTGGGGATTCCCGCTTTGAAGCTCAGGGTCACTTATACCACGCTTGACGAACTTCGTGTGGAGCTGAGTGAACGTCTAACCGAGATTAGACCCATCCTTGAAGAAAGAAAACTCTCCTTCTCTGGATTCGATAAAAATATAGTGGGTAACAAAGTAAGACTCCTGCGTGAAGAAGCGCAGATCACTAGGGAAGAGTTGGCCTCTAGTTCGAATGGCCTTCTCACTGCTGACCGCATACGTGGAATAGAAGAGAACACCGATAAAATCTCTAATCCTTCCCTCTTACAGTTGCGTGCCCTGTCTGCGTGCCTTAAGACAACCGTTGCGGATCTGGTAGAACCAGATCTCCAGGAACGGGTCTTGGTCATGCTCCAAGAATGGCTTGGCGACAAAGTGGCGGCCCGATACCCAATGAGCCAAAATGATAGGAACAAGATACTCACTCGGACGCTGGCACGGTTTATTCAGGACTTGAACCGAGAGTAGTCCGATGCCTAGGTTTCCCGATGCAGACAAGCTCAGTGAGCTACTTCTTCGCGAAGCTGGTATTTCGCCTCCTCCAACCGATCTTGAGGCAGTTTCGTCGTTATGGCCAGGTCTGAAGGTCAGCGAAGAGGACCTAGATAAGGAAGGCTACCTGATCTTCCTTGGGGCTCAAGGTGCTGAGTTGATACTTCGTAGAGCCGACCCTCCTAACAGGAAAAGATTCACCTTTGCCCACGAGTTGGGTCATTGGGTGCTATCGAACATGCAGGACGGGAAGCTTTCATTTGACAACACTGTTCAAGTGGCACGTTCGACTCACGGCTCCCGATATACTCCTGAAGAGACTTGGTGTAACGAGTTCGCGGGTAACCTATTGATGCCGACCAGTGAAATCCACCTATACGTCCAGGGCAACGCAAAGGACGTACCAGGTCGACTTGCTGCCGGCCATGTTACTTTTCATGTGTCGGAACAAGCCTTTCTCTCCCGTGTAACTGATGCTCTCGGCTGGATTGTTGTCGATTTGATTCATGGGCAGGATTTGCATCGGGTAGGGCGTCGATTTATCCGTCGAACAGAAAAAGGAAGGTCTGTCGATCAAACCATTGATGAACTATTGAAACAGACTCGTCAAAGAGTGCCATTCCCTAGCGGCTGCATCAGAGTACCTGGCTTTATTGCATACGGTATTCCCAGAACGGTAACAAGACAAGCATCGACCTACTTGGTTTGCTTGATGGCTGAAGATTCGAACGGCGTCCCGGATGGCTTATAGACGAAACGAGCAACTGTGCATATTCGTTCCTTAGAGGTAATTTGGAGAATGTGCATTCATGCAACAAATTGACGCATGGCGATGGCCAGAGTATGATGTGTTGCTAAGAGTTGACCCGGCGGTGCGCTAACACCCCGGGCCGTGGCGCCACCTGAAGAGAAGGTGATGCAGTAGCATTGTACTACTCGCAGACCCGCTCCCGACAGGAGGCGGGTCTTTTTGATTTCAGGGAGTCGGAAAGAAGGCAGTAATGGCGAGAATCACCGATAGGAAGACGGAGGGGAACCGGGCGGCCATCTATGCCCGCGTCTCGGACAAGAGCCAAGCCGAGGAGGACAAGACCTCCATCTCCGAGCAGATAGGCGAGATGGAAGCCTACTGCGAGGGCAAGGGGCTGACCATCACAGCCCGATACCAGGAGGTGGGCCGGGGCTGGACGAAGAAACGCCCCGAGTTCCAGCGGATGCTGGCAGACGCCAGAAAGGGACGCTTCGACACGATCGTCTGCTGGAAGTCCGACCGGCTCAGCCGGGGCATGTATCCGGTCGCCGCCCTCATGGAGGTCGTTGAGGCCCACCAGATACGGCTGGAAGCCGTCATGGACGCCATCGACATGAAGACCTTCGGACTCATGGCCGCCATCGGCAAGATTGAGCTGGACAACTTCCGGGAGCGGTCCACTCTGGGCAAGCGTGGGACGGCCAAGCAGGGACGGGTGCCCACCGGCGGCGTCCCCTACGGATACCGCATCGGAGACGACCGCAGGCTCGATGTGGTTGAAGAGCAGGCGGAGGTCGTCCGCCGCATCTTCGACATGTACATCAATGAGGGGATGGGGTCTCACTCCATTGCCGTGCGGCTGACCGACGAGGGCATCCCCACACAAACCGGCAAGCTGCTGTGGCTTCAGTCCCGCGTGCACCACATTCTGGGGAATACCACCTACACGGGCACGTGGATATACGGAAAGTACCGCCACGTCTCCACCGAAGACGGTAAGAGGGTCTACGACCAGCCGAGGGACACCTGGGTGGAGATCCCTATCCCGCAGGTGATCGACGATGAGACGTGGGAACGGGCGCAAAAGCTGAAGAAACAGCGTAGCAGGAAGGCCAAGAGGAGTACGAAGGTGCTCTACCTGTTGCAGCACCTGCTGAGATGCGGCGAGTGCGGGCACAACTTCCATGCGAAATCCCAGTGGAGCTCCATCAACGTTCGCAACGGCAAGAAGTACAGCTACGATCTGCCCACTCCCCGCCGCTACTACAAGTGCAACGGGATGCAGAGTATGCGCCTGCGCTGCCGGGAGAAGCCCTACATCCCGGCTGAGCAGTTGGAGGAGACGATTTGGAGCGAGGTGAAGCGGGTAATCCAGAACCCCCACCTGATCGTCGCCGGTATCGACATCCTCGATTCTCAGGAGGGCGGCGGTTTGCAGGCGGACATCGCCCAGGCCGAGCGAGACCTGCGGAACATCCAGATGGAAGAGGACCGCGCCGTCAGGCTGTTCGTGTCGGGGAAGATCACCGAGGCCCAACTCGATCTCCAGCGCAAGTTCATCACCGAGCGGCTTGAGAGCGCCAGGGCGAAGCTGGACGATTACCGGGTTCAGGAGGCGAGCGGGGCTGAGAAGCGGCGGCTGATGAAGTATGTCCTCGCCTGGGCGAAGAAGGTCGGCAAGGGCGTTGACAAGCTGACCGATGAGGAGCGCAAGGGGATTCTCCAGAAGATCGTGGAAGAGGTCGTCATCGACAGGAACGACTACGTGAAAATCACGCTGGCTATACCCGTCGACTATAATTTTCCTGAACTTGGGTCCCCTGAACCTGAGTCCGTCGCATTTGCGTCCAAGGTACCTTCGTGATTAGGTTTACCGTGGCTCTATAGTCACTCCATGGTCCCGCTCCGTGGGCAAAGGCCCACAACGAGCGATGGTATAGACGTAATTGATTAGCGGAAGGGCTGACCAGGGTTGCGAGGTGCTGACCAGAGTTTTAAACTTTGGTTATGTTCTCTACCAAATTCCTTTCTTCTTTGAACCGCGACGAACTGGTGGCGCTGGTGGTCCAACTCCGAGAGCAGGTTGCGCAATTGACTGTTGTCATCGAAGGGTTGCGTAAGGAGATCACCGAACTCAAGCGGGCAGGGAAGCGCCAGGCAGCACCCTTTTCCAAAGGAACGCGGAAGGCCAAGCCCCAGCCCCCCGGCCGCAAGCCCGGGATGGGACTCTTCAGCTACCGAAAGCCGCCGTCGCCCGGTGAGGTCACCGAGTTGCCGATAGACGTACCGGTGACCCCGTTCACCTGTCCTGGATGTGGAGGCACGCTCCAACCTGTGGGAACGGACCTGGCCTACATCACCGACATCCCTCCCATGCCCCAACCTAGAGTGACGGAATACCGGGTGCAGGTGTGCCGATGCACCTCCTGCGGCCAGCGGGTGGGTGGCCACAATCCCGACCTGGCCCAGGGCCAGCACGGGGCCGGTGCCCACCGAATGGGAAGGCTGCTGATGGCGGCGGCTCACGTGCTCCACTACGGGGCCGGGATCCCGGTCCGCCGGGTTCCCAAGGTACTGAAGGTCTTGACCGGGGTGAAGGTGACCCAGAGCGCAATTACCCAGGACGCCATGCGGCGCGCCCAAGGGCCAGTAGGTTCAGCCTACCAGGAGTTGCGGCGCTCGGTGCGTCACAGTCCGGTGACCCACACCGACGATACCGGGTGGCGTGTGGGGGGTGAGCCTGCTTTCCTGATGGCCTTCGAGACGGACAAGGCGACGGTCTACCAAATCAGACCCCGTCATCGCAACCAAGAAGTGCGGGAGGTGGTCCCCTCGGACTATCGGGGAGTGCTGGTGACCGACCGGGGACGGAGCTACGACGCGCAAAGCCTGGACCAGGTGAGACAACAGAAGTGTCTGGCCCATGTTTTGCGTTCCATCAGCCAAGCAGTGGAGACTAAAAAGGGGAGAGGGCGCAGCTTCGGCAATCGCCTGAAACGACTACTACGAGAAGCGATGGCGCTTTGGCAGGCATACCATCTAGGAGAGGCAGAAGAGTTCGCCGCCGAGGCCCAGCGATTGACCCGAGAGGTGACCTATCACCTCCGCGACCGTCCCCTGACCGACTCCGACAACTGGAGGCTGCAAAACGAACTGGGCTGGCACAATGACCGGGGCAACCTGTTGCGTTTCCTAAGCGAGCCAAATATTGAGCCGACCAACAACCGGGCGGAGCGGGCGTTGCGTCCGGCGGTGATTGCCCGGAAGGTATCCCACTGCTCCAAGAACAGCCGAGCAGCAGATACTTTTTCCACCTTCACCAGCGTCCTGAGAACCCTGGCTGGTCGTGACGACCAGTACCTGGTGGAAAGCCTGTGCCAGGTATTCAGAGGTGCTCCGGTCCACGTTTCCACCCTTTAGCCTTCCCAAGAACGCGACCCGCTAATCAATTTCGTACAGACTTTCCGGCAACGAAAAATATGACCATCGGGCCCCCGGCGATCCAGCGGGGCCTTTGCTTTTGCCTGACCGCCATTATCCCCGATTGCTTTAAAAGGCGTGTGACTCTCCCGTCCGGCACCCAACCCGTGATTCCCGCGAAGGCGGGAGTCCGCTGTCTCGACTTTGGAGCGCCGTCGACGCCATAGAAATCTCGAAAGACCTGGACAGGTTGGGCTACTGTGACAGATTCCCAGACACTTCCCATTCTGCCCGGGCGCTGCCGGGCAGAATGGTCAATCAGTTGTTTTTGACAACCCCGAATGGTCCACTTTGATAATCGGGAATGGCCCACCCCTGACTGCTGGGGGTCAGTCTCTTCAGATGTTGAATCTCCGAGTGTGGTGGTGATAATGGGTTACCCCTTTCTCCGCCGCCGGTCCATGGTGCGCCGGAAGCGGAAGGATTCGGTGCCAGTCTCGATGATGTGGGCCTGGTCGGTGATTCTGTCGAGCAGCGCCTTGCAGAGCCGGGCGTTGGGGAGGACCTGGGTCCACTCCGAGAAAGGCAGGTTGGTAGTCAAGATTACACCGCCGCCTTCTCGGCACGCTCCGCCACCACCTGGAACAGAAACTCAGCTCCCACCTCGGCCAGCGGCACGTAGCCGACCTCATCGATGGCGATTAAATCGTAGCGGGACCACCGGGCCAGGA
>DAOUHE010000055.1:0-2258 GCA_034428715.1 Dehalococcoidia bacterium
ACGTCAATTGTCGATGTAACAGTTTGTTATTGAAACGTATTGCATACACTACCATGCCGTATAAGACTGGAATACGTCTGCTTGGCGTAGCGCGAAACCCGGCCAATGGCTTTCCGGCCAGGCTTCTAGGGGAGGCCTGTTACCTAGTGATTTTATCACACCATGCCACTTAAAATGCCGATAAACAGGCACGTAACCAACTTCATATTTAACCGTTTCGAGGGTATCACCCAGCGGCTACGGCAGCCTATGCTGAGGATGGCCTATCGGCAACGCGGTCTCTGTTAAAATACCGGAAACCGCACCCTTGTGTTTGATCAAAGAGAGGTGACCCCATGCCCGGTCAGATGTGCCTGGTAGGCGGCGAAGAGTTTCGCGCCGGCTGCGAAGAGATGGATCAGGAGATCATGCTCGCCTCGGGGCAAAACCCGGCGAGAGTGGTGATAATACCCACCGCCGCCGTGACGGGTCCGGCCAAGGCCGCCAACGACGGTGTGACCCATTTCGCCAAGCTGGGTGGTGATGCCAGCCAGTTGATGGTCTTGGAACGGGAGCACGCCAACGATAAGGCATTGATTGAATCCAGCCGTCAAGCTAACGTGATCTACTTCACCGGCGGTAGCCCAGACCACCTCTTGACCACCATCAAAGACTCAGAATTCCTCAACGCCATAGTGGGAGCAGTGGGAAATGGCACCGTGTTGGCTGGGTCCAGCGCCGGGGCCATGGTCATGGGATCCATGATGCGCCGCCCCCGGGAAGGTGGTTGGATTGAGGCCCTGGGTCTGGCGCCGGGAATCGCGGTGATGCCCCACCACGAAAAGAGGGACCCGGCGGAGACATCGAAAGAACTGCAAAATCAGGTGCCGGCTGACCTCATCGTCTTGGGCATCGATGCCCGCTCCGGGTGCCTGGGAAGCCCCGGGAACTGGAAGGCCATAGGTTCAGGCAAAGTCACCGTGTACCGGGGCGCGGATTGGCAAGTCTACCAAAGCGGGCAGATGCTTCCCGCGGACGTTTAGGGGGCTGCTACGGTGTGGTACCGGCCCGGGTTGGCTCATAGCTAAACCCGTGGTTCGACAGGCTCACCACATGGTTAGCTTTTGAGCCTGAGTATACCACCGCTCCCACGCCTAAGGGGTGGGCAAAAAGGTGGGCAAAAACAGGGGGTGGGCAAAACTTTGCCCACCCCCTTCATTTATGGCAGGTTTTCGGCGTCTTTTCTAGGCTTGAATTAGCTAGCCTGTATTATGGCATATTTTCGCCCACCCCTCAGGCGTGAGCCACGGACCCTTGACGAAGTAGCCTTGGTGAAACATCGCACTTTTCAGGCGTGAATTAGCTAGCCTGTATTTGTTCCGGGGGGCCAATTAACAGGACTGGCCACTCCAGGCGTGAATGGCCCATTGGGGCGAAATTTGGGGTGGCGCCAAAAACCCTGCCATAACGCTTTTTGCCCACCAATATTGACCGGCAGGGGTCTTTGGTTTAACCTTTCGGCGAAGGGCCGCCCGTTACCGGCCCAGCGTTTGTAACGGGACGCTGGGTTGGTTGGGCGGCCCCGATCTATTTCCGGGGAGAACACATGGTCCAGGGTTCGGGAGAGGGTCGGGCAAGGGCGCGGCGGCTGTTGGAGGACCTGGCCGTTAAGAAGGCCGTGGAACTGTTCGTTGAACAAAATGAGGAGGGCTGGGGCGACAGGACCTACGAATATTACAACTCGGTGTTGGACAACTTCGCCAAGGCTTTTCCCAGTCTACCGACCGAACTGGACGACATTCTCACCTATGTCTACTATCACCCGCGCCGCAACACCAAATATTCTTGGGCGATTGGCACCGTGCGTTCGCACTACAAGGCCATCCGGACCTTCTACACTTGGGCACGGGACCACTATCCTGGGGCCAAAAACCTGATGATTCTACCGCCCCCGAGTGACCGGCGGATAGGGAACTTCGGGAAGAAGAGATACCGGAGCCGCAGAGAGCGGGATTAGGTCATAGTTCCAATGTCGAGCCGAACACCGAAGTGGCCCTGGTCGTCAACTCCCCGGTACCATCCCCCAACAATCAACGCCGGACAGGTCGCCGGCCTCCCCTTGAATCGCCCTGTGGCCATTTCCTTTTTATAGTAATTTAGAGGTCATCTACGACCTCTACCGCAAAGCGCTGTTTAATCGTAAATATTATGGGGATCGACTTTCAGCGATCCAAAAACACAACACGGTAATCGAGATCGTGATCGCTCTGGGGACAGCC
>DAOUHE010000056.1:0-4948 GCA_034428715.1 Dehalococcoidia bacterium
GTCGATTACCGATGTAATGATGGGATCTTGAAACGTATTGCATACACTATCACGCCGTATACGACTGTAATACGTCTGCTTGGCGTAGTGCAAAACCCGGCCAATGGCTTTCCGGCCAGACCTCTAGGAACTTGCCGTCGGTCTGTTTATGATCGGCGTTGACACTGTATCCGGTTCCTGCCGACGTGAGGTGGTTGAGGATCAAGTCAGACCAACTACCGTGGACTGATTGCGACGCGATTGATTGAACGGAATAGGTACTATCCGGGATTCCCAAAGAATTCAGCTTGTCCCTGAGAGAGCCACCCCATTCGCCTGCTCTCGCATTGACATCGCCTATGTCCACACCAGACCGAGCGCACGTCGCTTCGATGGAAGCCAACATACTTGCCTCAATACCAAGCATTGGCCCTCCCCTCTGGCTGATGTTCGACTTTATCAAGTCGTACAGAACCCTTTCGCCTTTTAGACCGACCTTCACAAAGCGCTCGTAAAGCGGCGTGCTTTTCTGTTGCAACAGATACCGAAGGTTTATGCTCGACTCGAACATACACCTGCTCAGCACCAAAACCGTTTCGCCGTGCTCGTGATCCGATGACAGCTTCAAAATTGAAACCATCATTTTCGACATCCGGACGATGAGGCCTGTGCAAACCGCCTGGTTACGGGCGAGACCAAGCTCTCCTTCAGTCGAGGAGCGGTAATCAATCACCGCACACATCAGTCTGGTGGCTTCTTTGAGGAGTTCAAAACTGAGGCCACCAAACTCTCCCGTTTCTTGGCAAATCTTGATGGCCCTGTCACTTACTTCGACCGGCACACCAACTGATTCGTTGACGAATGCCTCTATTTCTGACGTGGAGAAGGGTTCAGTTGACACAGATACCTCCTTGCCTACTTGATGCGGACCTACAAAGGATTATGCCATTTGACAATGGGTTCTATGAGAGGCTTCAATCAGGCTGCTCGTTGCACAGCGTTGAGATGGTGAAGCATCAGTGTGGCCACGATGCTTGGGGCAACTTGCTGCTCCACCTCACGGTTCGCTTGGCCTCTTTTGGCCGGTGGTAACCGTATTCTCATGTGCCTCATGTGGGCGTAATCGTCGGCCTTGAGGTGCGCCAACGCTGTGGTCAGGTAGCTGAGCACGGACATCGCGACGTGCAACGACACCTTGTAGATGTTGAAGTAACGGTGCTTATCCAGCAGCCGACTGTGCTTCCCGCTGCTGTTGTAGCGCTCAATCACGGTCCGCAACTTATACTTGGACTTCCATTCTGCCGAGCAGCGTGGCAGTAGACCCACTATCCTCAGCAATCTGCCCTCGGGCTTCTCGTAGTGCTCGGAGTCGCAATACCTCGAGAAGTGGATCTTGCCTTTTAGGTGACAGCCCTCAGCAGGGCACCGGAACAGGTGGCCCTTCTCTGGGTCGGTTTCGACGTACTCCATGGACTTGCCGCCGACGCAGGTCGGCTGGCCGTCTGCGTCGTAGATCCCGTCGTACAACCGTTTCCCGGTCTCCTCGTCCTTCCTGGGCAGCCGGACGGCGACCACTGGTATCAGCCCGAGGCTGACCAGATACTTGATGTTCTCCAAGCTGTCGTAGCCCTTGTCTCCCAGGAAGTACCGCGAGCCCAGCGTCTCGTAAAGCGCCAGACAGTCGTCCAAGTCCTGGACCATCACCACCACGTCGCTGGCGTTAGCTGGACGAGTCGCGGTGAACATCGGCAATCCGTAGTTGGCGTCGGCGATGACGTTGACCTTGTAGCCGAAGTAAAGCTCATCCTTGCTCTCCTTTCGACCCGACTCGGTACTGCTTCCGGTGCCTTTCTTGGAGCTTCCGTCCTTACCGCGTTTCCTTGAACTCGGCTTTGACGAGCGCAGATTCTTAGCGGTCCGGTGTCCCCACTTGGCGTTGGAGTCCTTGGAGGGCTTTTCCTCGCCTGTCTTCCGACTCCTTCTGCCGGGCCGCGCCCAGGCTTCTACGTCGGTGCTGTCCATGACCAGCGATTCGCCCAGCGGCGGCTGGTCCGCAGGGCCAAGTCCTGCCTCCCGCAACCGTTCGATTTCACTCCCGCACTGGAGGAATACGTCGGCGATGATGTCCTGGATCAGTTGCACGTGGTCGGCAAGTTTCTTCTTGAACCTGCTGTACGCGCCCTCGCTGGGAGCGCAGGGCAAGCCGCAGATGTCCAGGAATCGTTCGTTGCCGCCAAGACGGTCTAGGAAGCCGTTGGCGTAGGGCTCTCTGAGGGTGAACTGCATGACGTAGGCGCTGAGCATGGCTAAGGCCGAATAGCCTGGGTTCCCGCCGTACTGGTGCGCCGCTTCGAGAATCTCAACGAGGGGGGCGGCGCGAGAAGCCACCCCTTCGACAACGGCTTCCAGGAAGCCGTAGCCGTTTTTCGGAGGTTGTGTACGCCGTCCGGCGCGATTAAAATAGACTTTGCCCACGAGGATTTACGACGGTCTGAGGGGGCAACCGGCCGCTTGGCGTCTGAAGCGCTGGGCGGTCAATTGTTTGGGTAGTTTTGACTGCTCAAATTATATTCTATGGCCCCTTGTGACTCAACGGAAAACGGGGGGTTCAGACGGTTTTCAAGTAGGAAAACGCCTCACGTATAAGGGGGTAGGCCGTTTACCGGCAGGACTTTGGGTTATCACCAAGGATGCTTGAGCCCCGTACTGCAGGGTAAAGATTTGCCTACCCGACGCTGGATGCCCCGTAAGCGTCCCCTGACGTACTCTAACGGTTTTTCCGGGATCGACGGGATGTATGTTTGCTACAAAGGCAAACAGCGTCCCGGGGCTTAATTGAGGTATATTTGCGACTTTCGCACTGGCGTAGTTTTCCGACACCGAAAGCAGTGTTCAGCGGCGCCGGCGCCGGTCAAAAACGGGCCAAACCCGGAAAAACGGATTCCGTAACTCGGACAAGCGATTCCAGTCGCCGCTCAGGCGACTATCGAGTAGCGAAATCGCCTCTCAAGGTGTATTCGATGATCTGAACAAGCGTGCGGTCTAACTCTGCCCTCTGGGTGTCCAACTTCGTATAAATGGTGCTTGCTTCCAGTTCTGGGTCCAGTATCCCGTTGATTGTCACTTTCCAAGACAACTCCCGCTGCCAATTGTGGATCAAAGGTCGGCTGAATGCCATATTGCCCGATCGGCGGCAGTCCTGGTCCGCCCTCATATGGAACACCAGTTGCGCCTGGAGTCGGACGAACCCTTCCGGCACCCTGAAGTAGTCCGCCGCCTCCAATGAGCAGGCGAATTTCCTCACACCAAATGTTACTGAACTTCGGCCGCACAAGGTCTCCTGGCGGATCCAGCCACGAAATTGGAGATCTCTCTGGCCAGCGCCGTCAGCAAGACCCGCCGCAACGCAGCGGTGGACCTGATTTGTGCGTTACTCATGCCGGCAATCCATGTTATTAACACTCGCGGTGGTTCGCATAAGGGCTGTTACGTAATGCGGGCCAACTCGTCTGAATTGACCCTTCGCTTGGTATGGTAGAGTTCATTAGCAACTCTGCCATTCTAACGACGATACCGTCCAGCGCCGTCCTCGCGGCAGCACCCAAATCCGACCCGACGGGATGCAAATGGCAGACTTTATTGCAAAGTCCGCCATTTCGCGAGATCGGACGAACGTGTTTGACGGCGTTGTCGATCACTGCGATTTAGCCCGAGGACCGTACTCCAGTATCGTCAACACAGGTTTCATAGAAGGGACGCTAACGCCGCACCGATCGGGGCCAACACTGCCATGTGGTTTGCTGCCAACCCCATGAACTGTTTGTACCTGGCAACAAAATCTCCACTCTCATGGGCCTCCTCCATTTCGTCCACCGACTGAAGCAGGAGGGCGCGTTCTCCGGCATCCTCGACCGAAGTTTCCAATAGATGGCGCGTTCGTTGGAACACCTCGCGCGCTTGGATGTTAACCACGTTGTTGGAGTTATCAATGGAGTTGAAATTCACGCGAGCGTGTGGGCTGTCGGAAACATAGACCGAGACTCCAGGCTCGTCAGATCGGTTGGCGGAAGAATTCGGGTCCCCGGTCGTGATTTCGTAAAAGTCACGCATCCCGCGAAGGCCACGGGTGAATTGGACATGTGTGACCGAAAAGGTTTCCTTCCTGCCATGGGGCAGGTCCCGTTCTATCGTGTCGCCGACCTCTACCGGAAGGGAAGCGTCCTGGGTAATGATACGATTTTTGTCAACCACCGCCCCAAGTTCTCCCAGAGTTGTTCCGCTTTGGTCAATAATCTTCACGGTGTCATTGAACAACGCACTCATCATACGATCCTCTACCTGAGATTGGTGTTGGCCGCCACGTTCGTTGTGCTCGAGCGCCGCCTGCTGACAAAACTGCCACTTACACTCATTGTGGTTCACACAACTGTCATCACGAAAACGTTCAGCGAACATCTGGAATCGATTGTAACGTTACAGCCTATTTTGGCATACTTTGAACGGAAGTCTGCCATTGACGTTCACGCCGGGCTGCAGCCAGTGACTGGCTGGCCCTTTGACGTCGGTTCCCGTAGCGGCCGCCTGCAATCACGCTTTCGTGATCCCCTCTGAGGTCCACCGGGCCGCGGTCCTGGTGGACAGTCGCTTGCCGCCGCGCCCGTGAAAACTTTGTCGCTTGGGCTACAGTGTGACACTGAGCGAAAGGCGTCCACCAGCTCGGGGTGGGCCGGCACCACGCGAAACCGGCCGCCCTTCCCATTGCGGACTGTGACCGACGGTTGCGCGCCGGCGCGCACTTAGTCCTAGAAGTCTGGCCGGAAAGCCATTGCCCGGGTTTCGTACTACGACAGGCAGACGTATTACAGTCGTATACGGCATGATAGTATATGCAATACGTTTCAATAACCCACTAATACTTCGATAATCGATGTTATGAAAACGACAGCCTGGGGAGAATAGGGGTTTCCGG
>DAOUHE010000057.1:0-45530 GCA_034428715.1 Dehalococcoidia bacterium
ATCAGCTTGGTACGTCGGGCTGGGCATTCCAACGTAGCCGCTGCCCTACGCCGCCACAATGCCCATCTCAGCGAAGCTTTCGACATGATGGGCTTTACCTACCAGGCAGGAGAATGAAAAGGCCCTGAAGAAACCTTGCTTCGGCTAGACATCAGGTGACAGAGGCGACTGGAGATTTCCCGGGTGGGCGAAGGGCCAGGAGGGATGGCAGAGTGGACGAATGCGACGGTCTTGAAAACCGTTATACCTTATGGGTATCGTGGGTTCGAATCCCACTCCCTCCGCCAAGTCTGTATATGAACACCGGCCATTAGCGTTCGATTGACAGTAGATCAAAGACCCGATGGTCACGTAATGGTCGCGAATAATTGGTGATGGCGGGAGGTCGTCGGTTTCAGAATGTGGCTAATCGGTCGTTGCGGCGAATACGGAAATGCAGCATGGGGAAACCAGACTGTCTCTTGATTTTTTTGTTATGCTCGTCCACCCAGTCAATTCTTTATGCGAGATAGGAGTAGCATGTTGTATTTAGCGTCGTTGAACCATAGCCCAGACAAATGTCCTGGTGTGGCGCTGGAAATCCGAGACAGGGTCGTGAGGATGGCTTCAACGATGACCGAGGTGCTAGGGAGTCATGACTGCACTTTTCAAGGAGGCTGGGTTAGCAAGGCAGCGCACTTAACTTTCTTGGTGCTCGACGCCCCCAACGCCCACGCCGTCGATGATGCCATGGTTGACCTGGGTCTGGCAGTCTGGAATACCGCTACCATATACCCAGTGATTACCTTGGAGGAAGCAGTTGGGGGCCTACCCGAGTGACAAGTACCGTCTGATCGAGGGCCTGATTAAGGGCGATTCCTGGCCTGCTGCTGCATGGTCCACAGCATTGACAAGTAAGGCGGATGCTCCTGGATTAGTTGGCCGCACCGGCACTTCCCCGGTCCTGGCTCAGAGCCGTTCATCTGTCCCCAAGCCGGGCACCGCACCCACATGGCGTTGAGCGCCTCCAGGGGGCAGGCCATCGTGGTGGCAACTACGACGGCGCCCTCCCTCTGGTCGGGACTCAAGCCCACCGAAAGTGCACCGCGAAGGAACCATTTCGGACCAGGGATTTTCATAGTGTTTCAGGAGGCGCCGTGGTCAATCCAAGAGCGGAATACTCCCCCATCTTCGAGCGAGTCCCATTAAAGCTGCCGGGCAATGCCCGCATCGCAGTCTGGCCCGTCATCAACGTAGAGGAGTGGGACATAAAGGAGCCGATGGCCCGGGCTGTGCTGCCGACACCGCAGGGGGTCAGTGTATTACCGGACGTTCCAAATTTTGGCTGGTACGACTACGGTATGCGGGTAGGATTCTGGCGCTTGAAGAGGGTATTGGACCAACATCAGATTCGGGCGACAGTTAGCCTTAACGCCGCGGTTTGCCTGAGCTATCCTGCCCTGGTCCAGCAGAGCCTGGATTCGGGCTGGGAGTTGATGGGGCATGGCTTCATACAGAGGGTGCTGAATCGGGAATCGGACGAGCGAGAAGTAATCCAGCGCACCATAAGGACGATCAAGGAGTTCTCAGGAGTGGCGCCGAGGGGCTGGATGGGTCCGGGGTTGGCTGAAACCTTCGACACGCCGGATATCCTGGCGGAGGAGGGTATCGAATACGTCTGCGACTGGTGCAACGACGACCAACCCTACCCGATGAAGGTCAAGAGTGGCAGCTTGACTTCAATTCCCTATACGCTGGAGCTTAACGACATCCCGATATATCTAGTCCAGAATCACCGATCTCCCGAGCTGTTCGAGCGGACCAAGGACCAGTTCGACACGCTCTACCGGGAAGGAGCGGAGAGCGCCCGGGTGATGGCCATATCGACGCATCCCTATATAACCGGTGTTCCCCACCGCATCAAATATTACGACATGATATTCGACTATATCCGGCAGTTTGAGGGGGTGGTGTGGATGACCGGCAGCGAGATTTTGGATTGGTACCGAGGGCAATCCGGTGGTTAGCCGGGACTTATCTGGAACCCAAACCCAGTCCTAGAGGAGGTCGGCATGTCCTATCGAAAGGGGGTAATTGAAACGGTGATCGGCACCGGAGAGGCGGGTTACGCCGGTGACGGCGGACCGGCCGGCGCAGCCTTGCTTCGGGAGCCCTTCATGTGTTCCTTCGACTCCGCAGGCAATCTTTACCTGGCGGAAGCGCGAAACCACTGCGTGCGCCGAATTGATCGGGACACTGGAGTGATAACCACAATAGCGGGCAACGGCAACGCCGGATACTCCGGGGATGGCGGTCCCGCTGTTGCGGCCCCGCTGAACGAGCCCTACTCCCTTACGGTCGACCAGCAAAGCGGAGACATTTACATCGTCGACCGGCTGAACGCGGCGATCCGAAAAGTCGATGGGACCACCGGAATTATCACCACGGTGGCAGGAACCGGTGAACCAGGCTACGGTGGGGACGGCGGACCAGGAAACCAAGCACAGCTAAGGGAGCCTAACGACTGCTTTCTGGATTCTATGGCAGGTCTTCTGATTGCCGATATTCAGGATCAGCGGGTGCGCCGCCTGGACCTGGTCAGCGGAATAATCAGTACCTTTGCGGGTAATGGAGAGAAAATCAGGCAGGGCGATGGTCTGCCAGCCTTGGAGGCCAGCATTCTAGGCGCCCGGGCAATCTGCCAGGACCCCAGCGGAAATACCTACATTGCCGAAAGGGAGGGCAACGGTGTCCGCAAAGTTGACGTCCAGGGAATCATGTCGACCCTGGCCGGCACTGGGGAGAGGGGTTACAGCGGAGATGGCGGGCCAGCTCTTTTGGCCACCTGGGGAGCGCCAAAGGCCATTCGGTGCGACCACCAGGGTAACATCATAGTAGTTGATACCGAAAACCACGCCATCCGCCGCATAGACGCCGACACCGGCATTGTTACGACGATTGCCGGCGGGCATCTGGGCGGAGATGGCGACGGGGGAGACGCCACCCGGGCTGGGCTGGAGCGGCCCCACGGCTGTGGTATCGACCGGGAAGGCAATATATACATCGCAGATAGCAACAACCACCGGGCTCGAGTGGTTGGCGCGTAAAGTCTGGGATTGTTTTTATTGGCACTGGAAGATCCGGTGGCGCCCAAGACTCTGGCCAGGCGAATCAAGACAGAGCGCTGGCAAGTGTCCCGGGTCTTCAGATCGGCATTACGAGGGCCGTAGGCCCGAAGCAATCTGATGAGGGCAAGGAGAGATTGCTTCGCTTCGCTGCTCTGTAAATAGCGCGTTCGCCCTTCGAGAGCCTCAGGACGAACGGAATCCCTACCGCTCGTGGTGAGCCCGTCGAACCATGAGCCGAGGGCAATTCATTATCGTCTGTAGGTGGCGCTCCGCCGGACCATGATAGCTCGGAATGACAGTAGGAAGAACCACCAAGCCTTGGGCGAGTGTCAGAGGTGAGTTGACAGCTTGGAAGTCCCATCTCTACCTTTAGTATCAACAAGATAAGTATTCAAGCGGCTTCATAAGGCGGCAGGAATTAGCAAAGGGACGGACCCTTGAGGGTCCGTCTTTTTTGTTGCCCGCCTGTTTAGACCAATTTCAGACCGATTGGCATGGGGAGAAGAAGGATTGCCTGAGCTGGTGGAAAACTCCTGGAGCCGGGAGCGATTGCTGGAATCTTTAGAGTCTTACCGCTGCGGACTGAGTGAAGCGCCGCTGCTGCAAAAGTGGAGTGACCGGAAAACGCAGTCGGCGGCCGGCGAATCGGGGCAGCAGATGACATTTGTGATTTCCAACGAGGAGGTGGACCGGCATGGCGACGTAATTATGGCCGCGGGCTGGCAATTGGAGTCCTATCGGAATAATCCGGTTTTTCTTTGGGCCCACGATTACGCCAGGCCGGTTATCGGCCGAGCGTCATCGGTTTGGCGAGACCCGGGCCGCCTACTGACCGCCATCGAGTTCGCGCCCACCGAGTTTGCCCAGGAAGTCGCCACGCTATACCGGCAGAACTACCAGAAAGGAGTCTCGGTGGGGTTCCGACCGATCCGGTTCGAAGAACGGAGACAGGAGCAAACCGGAGCCTTCCTGGGAATCCGCTTTCTGGAGCAGGAACTGCTGGAGGTCAGCGCGGTGCCGGTGCCGGCGAAGCGGGCGGCTCTGCGTCGGGCCTTGGACCAGGCCCCCCGGTTGGGCAGCTACTTGCAGCGCATGGAGGCACCAACACCAGCTTTGTCCTCCGCCTGGGAAGAGGGACTATTGCCCGAGCTGGCGGCCCGAATCGATGACCTGGACAAGCTAGTTGGGGAATTGACCGAAATGCTGGCTACAGTAGAGAAAAGCCGAGCCAGCCCGTCATTATACCCAGATTCGGCGAAGGACCCGGATTTGGCGGCCCTCCTATCGGTGCTCAGCAGCGCCAAATACTGAGACCGCACTGAGACCCGGTTGTCTGCAGCCAATGCCTAGAAGTCTGGCCGGAAACCCCGATTCTCCCCAAGCCGTCGTTTTTTAACGTCGATTATCGATGTAATAGTGGGTAATGAAAACGCATTACATATACTATCATCCCATAATAGATTGTAATATGTCTGTTTGGCGTAGCGCGAAACCAGGCAAATGGCTTTCCGGCCAGACTTCTAGTATTACAACGACGCTTCATCAAATAGGGTGACTCGTGAGCGGAAATTGTATTGGGGAACGATCGGCCGCAAAGCTGTCGTGCAAGCTGGCTTATAGCCGGGAAGGGATTCCCAAGAGCCCTTTCATACCAACCGTCGTTGTAATACTAGAGTCACCCCAGTAAACTCCACTTCATTCTAAATCTATTCTCTGTCGCAATTCCGCAGCACCATGAGGAGAAGTTGCCAAGGGCAATTACAATCCCCTTGTCCAGCCGAGCCCCCGGGCAAGGAGGAGCCTCCACGCTCATCTGCCCCAGAAACTCCAGCCCATAGCCACCTTTAATTATCAATATCCCCTTAACTACTGACACGTACTCGTCCGCCGAGTTCTTGATACAGTATGTGATGTGACCTTGTGAAGGGTCTCCTTTAACCGGCCATCGTTCACGCATCTCAAATCTGTCTCCCAATTCTGCTCGGCGAGTGTTGGCGATATCATCGGCGAAGGCCCCAAAGGAAGGGTATCCCCTCTCGTGGGCAATAATGGATACGCTGGCCTGACCGTTCGGGTTGGTGAAGCGCACGGCCCCGACGTTACCGGCGTCAACCGTCCAATTGGGTGGAACCGGTACCATATAACCGTACTTATCATTCGAGTAGTGCCACCAGTCCGGTAGGCTTCGGGGTACGGGGGTAGGTGTGTGGCTCCGCGGCAAAGCGGGTGTAGGCGTGGGTATGGGCGTAGCTGTAGGAACCATGGTAGGCGTAGGTGTCGGCTCGGGGGTTGGGGTCGCGGTCGGCGCCACCGTGGGAGTGAACTGGGGTGCTGGAGCCAGAGCCGGACCATTGGCCACGGAGGGGCCTGCAGCTTGCTGGGACTAGCAAGTCGGATTGATATTATCCATTGGGTATGGGACATCGTTTATCGGTATCGCGAAACCAAATCCCTCGACTGGAATACCGTCTGCATGTCTGATGACTAGGGTGTTGATTCCAACTACGCAACCAGCGGTGTTCAGAAGTGGTCCCCCGCTGTTGCCCGGATTCAATGCTGCATCAATCTGAAGCAGGCCGTTAGTCCTGCTGGACAGGATGCCTTTCGTGATTGTCGGGTTATCCGTGAATTCATTGGCAAGAGGGAATCCGATCGCGATTACTTCCTCGCCTGGGCGGATGCGGTCCGAGTCCCCTATCGCAATGGGCATAAGGGAAGGGCTTCCTTGCAATTGCAAATAGGCTATGTCTGAGCGGTGGTCCCGTTCCACAACCCGAGTTTGATGGGTTGTCCCATCGTGGGTCGTTACGGAGACTAGAGGATAATCCCGTACCACATGAGCGTTGGTGACGATTCTGCCATCTGTTCCCACGACAAAACCAGAACCAGCGCCCGAAGGGGTCGTAATGTAAACGATGCTGGGACTGACGCTCTGTACAATGTCGGGAATAGAAAGGGGACCTGGCGAATTTCCCGAAGGTGCCAGTACCCCGGCCGGGGCTGGCGCTAACCTCGGGGACTGTTCCCCATTTCCAACGGCTGGCGTTGACGGGAGATCGTTCGCTATGTTTTGTTGTTGGGAGCCATTCCCTACCACGTCAACCAATATAGTCAAACCCATGCCCATCATTATGACTACCACACCCACAACAATCGCTACACCTAAACGGGAAAGCCGTCGGTTTGTTGCCGGAGGGAGGGTTGGACTAGTTGGTGGACTAGGCGGTGCTACTTGACCGCCACAGATTTGGCAAAATTGATCGTCGTCGCGAATTGGTTTGCCACAGTACCTACAGTTCACAGGCGATTGTCCTCACTTGCAGGCGGTTACTCCGTGGTAAAGTTTATTCACTCATAAGTTATTGTTCCCGTTTGGGCTGCCATCCGGCTTAGTTTGCCGCCCCACACTTGGAGCAAAATCGAACGCCCACATTCATGTGATTACCGCAATTGGGCCTAATGCAGGTCTTGAATGGAGGCAGGTCGACTCCGCAATTGGAGCAACGGAACTGCCCCGGATCAGGCTTGTGACAATTTGGGCACCGAGTTGCATTGTTCAGCCTTTTGGCTGCGGTGGCGAACCTATTCGTGGGTTGGGGAGTCGAAAGGTGACGCGTTTGCCCTGCTTGCGCATTAGGTTGGCTCGAAACGGTGGTCGGTCCACCTCGCCGGTTTCCGATCGAATTGTTCGGCACCATTGAAGTTTGGCGGGTACTGTTCCTTGCAGTAGATGGACGCTTGGCAAAAGAAAAGCCTCCATCGACTTCTTTCTGTTCTCCTAGATTCGGCTTACTGAAAGGGGGGCTGTCTTCGAACAGTGCTAAGACCTCTACGGTGGAGTACCGGCGATCCGTTGTGAAAGTGTTCGTGAAGTATATTTGCCAGGCACTGTTGAGGTCTTTCCAGCGCGGGACAGTCCCCGTCGGGCATTTGTCAAACGGTGGTTTATACGGAAATTGCCCTTCAATGATTTTTTCTGGATATTGCCCTTCATGGTGACGAATATCGAACGGGTGCCGTCCCACCATCAAGAGCTTGAACAGTACTATCGCAATCGCGAAGTTGTCATGGCCGACCGTCCGGTCTACACATGCGTAACTCATTCGATGCCCGGCGGACCCATTTGGGCATCTCGACGCATTGCATAGGTCTGCTTGAATCAACTTCATCAGATCGGGATCTGTGAACTCGGGTTTGCCTACCGGACAACGATAGATAACGCGCCTGATGTGGTCGTAGATTTGAAACGAGTCAGGGTCCAGGATAGCAATCCGACCTGTCAATCCGACTCTAATATTGCTCTCGTTAATGTCACCAAGAATGTATCGCCGGTGGTGTAGCGAACTAACGATCCTGACGAAGTTCCTACCGATTGTTGCCAACAGATCGTCTATTTCCCCTTGTTTCTTCCCAAATTCTTCTTTGGAAAGGCCGACCATTTTCTTGAACGAAGCGCGATTCCAATAATTGACGATTTCTTTCTGACCGTCCTCCGCCCGGGGCATGGTAAAACCAGCCAACCTCCCCGCGTTGTCGTAAAGCAGCTCCTGCGGCCAAACCAAAACCAAGTTGTTGTTGCTGTCCTCTGTTGGTGGAGGATTCTGGACCATAGCCCCAAGCTTGTCTTCTTTAGGGCCATTTTGGGGTTTGTGATAAATCTTGGCTACAGTGGAATCATCCACTTCGTATACCGTCGCCTCGCCTCCCCTTCCCAACTCGTTGCCTACTCGTATACGGCCGCCGTTTTTGGAAGAGTAAGTCTCAACCATTTTCCCTCACTTACGAATGGCGAGTACCAGAGTTAGGTCGTCGTCCGTCCGCTGGGTCACCTGCGGCGACCGAAGCAGCGCGTCGAGCTCAGTCTGGACATGCATGTTGTCTGTCTGGCGCTCCAGCCACTGGAATATTCTGGAGAAAAAAGGCGTTTGGGGGACTTGGTCAGGTTGTTTCAACACGAGATTCTGTATCCCGTCTGTGAACATCGCCAGATACCGTGGTTGCAGGGTTTCGACTCTAACCTCCAGACAATCCATTGCATTGCCCGACGTTAGAAAGTTGGTCTGGTTAGCGTACTCTCCGTTTTGGGGGTAAGTGAATGTCAGGAATTCCCCGGCTCCGTCGGACACTACAATGGCGCCGTCTCCGATTTGGGCACCTCCAACCAGATGCTCGGTCTGGACCGCTAGCAGTAATGTAGTAGCATAAGAATTCAACGGATAACCTGTCAAGCTGGCTACCTCAGCTATTCGCTGTCTAGAGCATTGAACCGACCTGCGGAGCAATTGTGCAAGGGTTTCCGGGTCGGGAGGCGTCTTCAACTTCCGAAGCTCCCGACTAGCCGCCGTGACTGCGGACTTCGCAGCGAGTTCCGCCCCGGATTCCGAACGGGGGGCGGAACCTGCACCATCACATACCGTCGTAATTGTGACTGAATCCAAGACGCAATAATCGAATCTGTCTTGACGATGCAACCCGTTTCGCAGATGGCTGGTGCCGGCTACCGAGGCACCAAACGCGACATTTCGTCGATGTTGAGCCACCACTTACACGCTCGCCCAACCCCGAGGACCGGACGTGGGATCGGTTAGAGCGACACTATCCCCGGGTTGGGATTGGGAAACCGAGGACATTGATGAGGACAACCACTGAAACATACCCCTGAAATCAAGGCCATTTAATGTCAGTGCTTCGCGATTCCCGATTGTGTTGAGTTCTTGCATGTCGGCTCCAGGCCCCACCCCAACAACGAAGAATGCAACTTGGTTGTCTGTTTCAGCCTGTTGGACCCTGGCCTTCGCGTCTTCCCACTCAACGGTTGTATCGTGCTCAGGACGCCCATCGCACAACAACCAAACCCAAGGCCGGTAGTAAGTGATTCCATGTTCGCGGTATACGGCTTTGCGTTCCTCGACGAGGTCCAGAGCCAAATTGATCCCCGCCGAAATTTTGGTGCCCCCACGTACCTTCAAAATTGGTGGAATAAACTGGTCAACCGTTGCGAAGTCGTGCTCGAGATGAGCCTCATGATCGTAGGCAACTACCGCTACCTCAGTTCTGAGAGCGGCCACGTGGTCGTCTTCAATGCATTCTTTGAAAAATGCCAACCCTTCGTTTAGCTGGGTTATGGCTGTCTTCATGGAGCCCGAGACGTCAGCTACCAGAACACACGCACAACGGGGTTCCGGGTTGTCGGCGAAGTAGTCGCCAATATCATCGAATGGAGCCACCATCATGCATTCTCCACGTTATGTGATTTGTCTAGGGACGCTAGATTACAGATATATAATATATAATCCGCGAGGAACAACCTTGTCAACACGGGAATTCTTGGGCGCTAACCAGGATCCGAAGCCTTGGGGGGAGAATCGCTTCGAAACCTTGCGTCCGCTGACAACCGACGATTTCCCTCCCTTGTATCTTGGGTTAGCGGTGGATGATTTTCTCTCTTCACGGGATGCGTCAGGCCAGCGGGCCCTGGGCCATACAAGAGGGTTGTCAAGCTTGGGTCGCCGCACCGTTTACTGAACAGAGCCTAAACGGTTACCTTCGCCAATCTAGCCCGCATCTGGCAAGGACGGGGCGGCAGTTTACAAGAAGGTTCTCATGGACCAACGTGGTATCTACGTGGGGATCGGTGTGGCCTAATATTACAGCCGCATTTGGTGTGATAGGGTAGTGGCATGACCACTGATGCGCGGGGAGGGGTTAGTCATGGGCCAAACCGTACTGGAGAGGGAAGAGGCAGCGGCTTGGGAGGCTGGGCTCCGGGCCCTGCATGAGCGCATCGGGGGGCGGTTCGGTCGCCGGGAGCCGCGGCAGCGAGCACTGGCCTATCTGCAGGCGTTGCTTGGGTCGGCGGAACGCAAGAATGGGTGGCAGCTGGCCGAGTATGCTGGGGATCCGAGGCCCGACGGGGTGCAACGGTTGTTATCCACGTACCGTTGGGACGCGGATCAGGTTCGGGACGACGTGCGGGAGTACGTGGTGGAGCACCTGGGAGACCCGGAGGCGGTGCTGGTGGTGGATGAAACGGGATTTCTCAAGCAGGGCAGCAAATCGGTGGGGGTGCAGCGGCAGTACAGCGGAACGGCGGGGAAGGTGGAGAACTGCCAAATTGGGGTATTCCTGGCCTACGGCAGCCGACATGGTAGGACCTTTCTGGACCGGGAGTTGTACTTGCCCCAGGTTTGGGCGGAGGATGAGGAGCGGCGGCGGGAAGCCGGTGTGCCCACGGTGATCACCTTCCACACCAAGGGGCAGTTGGCGAAGGTGATGATTGGCCGGGCCGTGGCGGCTGGAGTGCCCTTCGGCTGGGTGGCTGGGGATACGGTGTACGGCAATGACCGCCGGTTGCGGTGGTGGTTGGAGGAACAGAACATCCCCCATGTGCTGGCGGTGAAGAGCAATGAGCTGCTGTGGGCCGGCACAGAGCGCGGGCCAGCGCAGGTGATGGCTCGGCAGTTGGCCCAGGGGATACCGGACGAGGGCTGGCAACAGCTGAGCGCTGGAGACGGAACCAAAGGGCCGCGTCTCTATGATTGGGGCTTGGTGTGGATACAGCCGTGGCCGGAGCGGGACTAAAGGCATTGGCTGCTGGTGCGCCGCAGCATCGCCGACCCTGACGATCTGGCTTACTACGCCTGTTTCAGTCCGGCGGAGGCGTCCCTGGCCGAACTGGTTCGGGTGGCGGGTAGTCGCTGGATCATCGAAGACGTCTTCAAAGAGGCCCAGCAGGAGGTGGGGTTGGACGAATACGAGGTGCGCCGGTGGACCTGGTGGTACCGGCACATCACCCTGGCCCTGTTGGTCCATGCCTTCCTGGCGGTAACCAGGTTATACGCCACCGAGGGCGACGCAAAAGAGGGGCGGCTGGCCACAACCGATTCTCTGGATGCGGCGGTCCTGGCTTATTTTGCCGAGGCCGTGCGTCCTCCTCTTTGTCCCCTTGGGAACGCCGAGACCTAGGTCCTTAACACATTGGTGGCCGCAGACACCAAGAGATGACAATGCTGGTAGCGGAGAGCAATGGTCTTTCCAACGCCGCTATGGCCGTCCGGCCCCACATCGCCTGGCTCAAGCAGGGGCTAAACGACCTGGACCACCGTTTGCGCGAAACCCTCCGCCACAGTCCCGTATGGCGGGAGGAGGACGACCCGCTGCGCAGCGTACCGGAATCGGAGGCAAGATCTCTCTTGCCCTTCTGGCATACCTGCCCGAACTGGGCACTCTCAACCGCCGACAGATCGCTGCCCGGGTGGGCGTAACTCCCTTCAATCGGGGCAGTGGTACCCCGCGGGGCCAACGCAACGTATGGGGTGGACGGGCCAGGATCCCCACAGCCCATCATGGGGGTGCTAGCCCGCCGCTTCAACCCAGTGATCAGGGGCTTTTGCCAGCGTCCGTGTCTGCCAGCAAGCCGACAAAGCTGGCTCCGACCGCCTTTATACGCAAGCTGTTGATAAACCTCAACTCCATGTTCATGTACGGTTCGTCCTGGAAGCACCCGGCTCCCGAATACCTCAGCATTCCTGTTTATTTTCAAGACAGTTGCTTGAGACCCGTCACTCAAGGTGAACCTGCTGTATCATTTCAGGAGGTCAACAGGCAAAACGCCATACCTCGCTACGAAACCCGCTTCCTGCAAACGGGGGGATGCGCAGCCCTACGCAACCCATCCGGAGGAGAATATGACGCCCGACAAAAGGGAGAATCAAAATGATCCGTTCCGGCCAATACAACGCCCTCTGATCAACTCGTCCAACGTGGAAGCCTACCGGTTGACGCTTCTGGACTCTCTGTCCACAGCCTCAGGGACTTGCCGCACAGTCGGGGAATGGGCTGCCCCAGCACGGGAATCCGGGGACCAGGCGGGATTCGACCGCGACCAATTTATCGAAAAACTCTCGGCAGTTCTGAGGAACCGATTGCACTCCATTCAGCAGAGGCTTGACGTTGCTCTAGAATGGCAGAAGAAAGGGTCCCATGGTGCAGAGCATGCCAGTATCGCGACCGGATATGTCAATTGGGAATACTTCAAATGGATCGTTGACTTCCAAAAGGTCCCGCCCCCGACGGGGCACCAGACCTGCCCGGACTGCAAGCTCTTCAGACCGGACGGTATACAGCCCAAATGCCGTTCCTGCGACGAGACCGAAAGCGCGTCGAAATGGATCGCATGCCTGCTGGGGCGCCCCCTCGATCTGCACGATTTCCACCCCATGGGCGAGGGCCAACCAAGGCACCGGTACGCCAGCGACTGCGCGGTCCGAGCCTTGAACGAAGCCATAGACGGCAGCAGCTACGGCGAAATCTGGAATGCAATCACCCAGGGGATCCGGAGCCTTGGATACTCGGTCGATGCTGACCAGGGCGCCAACTGGTCGGCAATCCACCAGATCTACGAGAGCCATGGATTGAGGCTCATCTACGAGGACGACAAGATCAGCCACCTTTTCCATCGCCGCCTCATCGACATGAGAGAAGTATCCAGCGTTCTGGCGCCGCTTTTCGCGGAACACCAGAAGCCGTTGATCTACACGGTCGGCACCGATGTCCATTACGTCACGGTATACAACGGCGCAATCCGTGACGCATGGGATAGCCGACGAATGGGTGAACGTGACCAACTCGGGAGAGCCGGCCGGGTCAAGTTCCTCTGGATCAAGTCCGACGATGACGAACTTACCGAAAAGGCCCCCGCCCGGTTCAACAGTTACGCCTTCGCGCGCGGCCACGATAGGGCTTTGCTGCCCTGGCAGTGACCGGGGATTGTTCAGAATTCGGGGGGAGCCTGGGGTTGTCGGCAGGAGGGGAGTGGGTTGATTGATCTGCTCCCGGCTTTGATCATAACCAGCTTACGAATCAGGGCAAACGCATTCTAAATGGAGAGGATGGATAGCAGGTAGTTATTGTCCCAGCCTGCCAATTTGCGTTTGGCTTTGATAGAGGCTTTGTAGGTCTGGTCCTGGCGCAGCAGGTTGAGGGCCATGTGCCGGGCTATCGCCAGGTTTTCCGGTGCGTTCCCGGTTCTCACCCGGCTTTCGTCTTCCCTGAAGGACACATGTAAAAGGCGGAGTTAAAGTGGACCATGCGGGCGGGTAGTCGCTGACATTCGGCGGTTGCAAACTGGACCGGCCGCGGCCATCCATAGGTTGGAAGTTGAGCCTATGGATGGTGGGACGGATGTACCAGGTGGACGTATATCTGCGGGTCCGCAAGGCAGTCATGGTGGAGGGGATGAGCATCCGGGAGGCGTCCCGGGTGTTCGGCCTGCACCGGGACACGGTGCGCAAGATGACCGCCTACTCGATCCCTCCGGGCTACCCGCGGCAGAATCCACCCCGCCGCCCCAAGCTGGAGCCCTTCACCGGCGTCATCGACCGTATACTGGAGTCGGACCTGAGCGTTCCCAGGAAGCAGCGCCACACGGCCAAGCGGATCTTCGAGCGGCTGCGGGACGAGTATGGGTTCGGCGGCCAGTACACCATAGTCAAGGACTACGTGAGGGAGCACCGCCGTCAGGCCAGGGAGATGTTCGTTCCCCTGTCCCACTCCCCGGGCCACGCCCAGTGCGACTTCGGCGAGGCCCGGGTGATCATCGGCGGAGTGGAGCGGAAGGCCCACTGCTTCGTCATTGACCTCCCCCACAGCGACGGGTGCTTCGTCAAGGCCTATCCGGCGGAGACCACCGAGGCCTTCCTGGACGGCCACGTGTCAGCCTTCGCCCTCCTGGGCGGAGTGCCCCAGAGCATTCTGTACGACAACACCAAGCTGGCGGTGGCGAAGATACTGGGTGATGGACGCCGTAAACGCACCCGGGCCTTCACCGAACTCCAGTCCCACTACCTCTTCGATGACCGGTTTGGGCGTCCCGGCAAGGGCAACGACAAGGGGAAGGTCGAAGGCATGGTCGGCTACATGCGGCGCAACTTTCTGGTGCCGGTGCCGGCCTTCGAGGGCTTCGATGCTCTGAACGCCCACCTGGAGGGGCGCTGCCTGGCGCGGATGGATGCCCGGCTGAGGGGACACTCAGAGAGCTTCGGTCAACGGATGGAACGGGATCTGGAAGCCCTGCTGCCCCTGCCGGCCGCACCCTATGACGCCTGCGACAAGCAGGCAGGCCGGGTGAGTTCGCTGTCGCTGGTGCGGTACAGGACCAACGACTACTCGGCGCCGGTGGCCTACGGCCATCGGGACGTGCTGGTGAGAGGCTACGTGGACCAAGTGGTGATCAGCTGCGGCTCTGGGGTCATCGCCCGGCACAAACGCTCCTATGAACGGGACGACTTCGTGTTCGACCCCATCCACTACCTGCCCCTGCTGGAGCAGAAGACGGCGGCCCTGGACCAGGCGGCGCCCCTGCAGGGGTGGGACCTGCCCGAGGAGTTCGCCGCACTGCGCCGCCTGCTGGAGGCGCGCATGGGACCAAGGGGCAAGGGGGAGTTCGTCCAGGTGCTGCGGTTGCTGGAAAGCTTCAGGCTGGAGGAGGTGCACTCCGCCGTGCGGGACTCCCGCCGGCTGGGGGCGTTGAGCTTCGACGCGGTGAAGCACCTGGTCCTCTGCCGTCTGGAAGGCCGGCCGCCCCACCTAGACTTGGAGCTGTACCCCTACCTGCCCCGGGTGCGGGTGAACACGACCTCCGCCGGGGACTACATGACCCTGCTGTCGGGGAGGGCGGCATGAACCGCCGGTCCACGCTGCTGCTGGAACACCATCTGAAGGAGCTGAAACTGCCCAGCTTCCTCAGGGAGTAGGGCAAGATGGCGGCCCAGTGCGCCGCCGAGGGTGTGGATCACCCCCAATACCTGCTCAGGCTGGCGGAACTGGAGCTTATCGATCGCCACCGGCGCATGGTGGAGCGCCGGATCCGGGCGGCCCGCTTCCCCGCGGTCAAGAGCCTGGACACCTTAGACTTTACGGCCATCCCCTCGGTGAACAAGGCCCTGGTGCTGGAGCTGGCCCGCTGCGAATACATACAACACCGGGAGAACGTCATCGCCATCGGCAACAGCGGCACCGGCAAGACCCACGTCGCCCTGGGGCTGGGCCTGGCCGCCTGCCAGCGGGGGATGTCCGTGGGCTTCACCACCGCCGCCGCCCTGGTCCACGAGTTGATGGAGGCCCGGGACGAGAGGCGGCTGCTCAACTTGCAGCGGACTCTGTCCCGCCTCGGCCTGCTGATCATTGATGAACTGGGCTTCGTGCCCCTGTCCCCCACCGGAGCGGAACTCCTCTTCGAGGTCTTCAGCCAGCGCTACGAGCGGGGCTCCATCCTGGTGACCACCAACCTGCCTTTCGATGAGTGGACCGAGGTGTTCGGATCGGAACGCCTCACCGGCGCGCTGCTGGACCGCCTCACCCACCACGTCCATATCCTGGAGATCAACGGCGACAGCTACCGCCTCCGCCACAGCCGGCAGAGCGCCGCCTACCAGGTCTCGGACGAGCCGGAAGACTCCTGACTCACTCCAGAACTGCCGATCCCTGCTCCGGACCTGACCCCGTCCGGCTCCCAATTCAGTCCTTTCTCATCGTGCCGGTGGTACACCATTCCTCCGCCCCGGTGGTACACCTTGTCGCCGCCCTTGACACACGTCCAACACCCAATGGACCCGGTTCTCGCTGCCTCAATGGCTTCGAGTCGCCCGCAAGAACCGCTGGGCATCCGACTCCAGACTGGAGATGTAATAGCGGGTTTCCACCGACACCTGGTCCCCTTGACATCGTTCCGCCGTGACCATCCCGATGCTCCGCAATCCAGGCCAATCGCCTCGGGTATCCAGGTAGGATAACTGCTCTGGGTCGTCAATGGTCCAACAGCGTCGGGTTTCAACGCGTCCGTGCCCGCTGCCCACGCTCTGGCAGAAATCGTGCTGCATATCAGCAAATCCGGTCCTCTGGCCACAGGAAAACAGGTCGGCCACATCCTCCAGCAACTTCCCCTGGTTTTCCTTCACCGCCAGAAGGTAATCGGCTTCCTGGCACACAATCTGCCGAGCTATCTTTTTCTGGCAGCCCATGGCGTCAATGGTCACGATGCAACCGGACACCTCCAGCAGATTGAGCAATTCAGGTATGGCCGTGATCTCATTGGATTTCTCATCTACCTTGACCTGACCCAATACCAGGGAGTTCTCCGAAGCCCAGGCGCTGACCATATGAATGGCCTCCTTCCCCGAAGGCCGGTCGTGGGACCGCCGTAAGGTCTTGCCATCCAGGGCAATTACCTCGCCTTGGGTCAGCTGGCTGATGCTGTTCACCCAGTCCATGAAGCAGTTTCGGAATTGTTCCGGGTCAATACCGGCGAACACCCGCGCAAAGGTGTCAGAGCAGGGAACCCCGTGGGGCAGTTCCAGAAATCTCTGGAACCAATCGTACTTGCATCGGACGAACAACTCCACATCGTCCCAACCTTCAGCCCCCCCAATGACCGCGCAGATGGTCATCGCAATGATGTCCAGGAGTTGATGCCGTTTCCCATGATCCCTTCTGCAATCCTCCAAATGGCCGAAATGCTCCATCAAGCTGCCGCCTTCACTACTACCCATCTTCACCACCCTACCGTTCAACTCAGCTTCTTCCTCTCTGCTCGAATCTTACCACTCCACCCCCTTTCCTGGAGAATGCGTTTGCCCTGGCTTACGAATGTAATTGGTTGATTCTTGATGGGAATACAGATAAAGTCTTGCTAACAATTTGATGCGGTTAAAGAAAAGGGTAGGTTTCCGTGAGAAATCCATCGAATGCTGTGGCTCAAGAGAATCGCAATAAAATCGGCGCAGAATTGGCCAACTTGGCCCAACCGATCGCATCTCTTTTGGGGCCAGTGATCGAGGATGCCTTGAAAGAAGGGCATTGGTCTTTAGATGATCTCCTAGCTCCCGAAACTCGGATGAACGTCAGGGCTCCTGATGACATTGCAAGAAGCGAGGACTTGTCTTTGGTATTGAGTGTCATGTTGAATGTTTGGGCTCCATTGGCGTTGGACAACGACCTCGACCTATATGGGATTACCTTCCAACTCGTAGACAAGGTGCGCCGCGTCCGCAATGAATTCGCCCACAGTCTAGGCAATTACAATGACGCCGTGTACGTTGACGATTGTCTAAGGGCCGTTGGTGCCCTTCACCAGGGGTTTTTGGACTTGCGTGTCGACCAGTCAATTGGGACTCAGACCATAACCCAACCTAGCCAAACCGCTCCTGATTTGGTTATGCAGGCAAAGAAGGAGCTAAACGCCGAGAGGTTCAATGATGCGGTCGTGGATTCCACAATGGCGATCGCCAACGATCCCAACGATCCCGATGCTTACTTGATCCGAGGTATGGCTTACCGGCGACAACGAGATTACGAGGGTGCCGTTAACGACCTTAGGAAAGCGATCATGATGGCTCCCAACAACGCGGATTCTCACATTGAACTCGGATGGGTGTATATCGAGGGTGGCCTATATGAACAAGCGATTCGGGCCTTCGACGCTGGCATTCAGCGTCTTCCGGGTGTTCCATCCCTTTGGAACGACAGAGGTGTAGCTCGCGAATACAACGGCCAGACTCAACAAGCCATGAACGATTACGACCGGGCCACCAAGGTTGACCCCAACCATGCTCCCGCTTGGGCGAACCTAGGGCGTCTGTACACGGACATGGGCCAGATTGACATGGGGATTGCACAACTAGACCGTGCTATCGGGTTAAACCCGGGTCTCGCATGGATCTGGAATAACAGGGGATATGCTTACCTTCGAAGCAAGAAATACGGCAAAGCGATTGCCGATTTTCAACAAAGTGTTCAGCTTGACCCTTATTATCACCTTGCTCAAGCCAACCTAACGGCAGCTCGTGGCTTGCGCAGAAAACGGTTCATCCGTTGGTCTCTTGCTGGGATAGGATTATTTGGGATAGGATTATTGTTGATCTTGTGGAGCATCATGGCAATTTAATTCCTTCTGTAGATCATTGATGCAGCAATTTCGCAGCTTTCTGGTTCCGAAACCCTACGTTCACTGAGCATGACGCAGGGGTGCAGGAATGCCGACAACGCAGAAATCCCGGCCGTCGGTTGGGGGATTTACCAGCGGTGTCGAACCGGCGACACAGGGGCCCAGTTTGGCCATCATGGAAGCACAGGCGGATAGCCGCAGAGCTGGACCGTGGCGGGTGCGTACGGAGTGCCAAACGGCTCACGGATATCTTGCACAAAGAGAAGCCGTAAGCGGCGAATAAACGACCTTAAGGAAGCCAGGGGTGCCTAGAGATCCGGTCGGAAACCCCGTTTTATTCCGATTTGTGCCCACAATTCGTATCTGGCGAATGCCGGTTTTAGGGCGAATTTGGACTTTTCGGCCGGACTTCTAGGGGCAGGGCATTCCGATCGCCTCCGTTAGAAGGGCAAAAACGATGGTGGGGGCTTTGACTTCGTCGACGTCAGGAAATGGACGACATAGGTCTCCAGGGCTATAGATCATCGTTGATGAATGCACCCGGGAATACCTGACTTGTCTCACTAACAAAAACGTTTCACACCTGGTGGGGCGGAAAACAACCATCATCGACGAGCGGAGTAACTCAAGATTTGATACGTCCCCACGCTGACCTTGGGCACTACCGGTTTATGCTCCAACTGATCAACCGAGAACGTAGAAACGCTGGGGTGCCCGCCCTCGTGTTAGGGAACAACCCTGTTGCCCAAGATCATGCGGACTCTTGCCTGACGACCGGAGCGGGCTCCCATTGGGGATCAAATGGGCTAAAACCTTATATGCGTTACAGCAGGGCAGGGGGTTACCAAAAGAACGCCGAAAACTGGTTTTTGGGGGAATATGAAGGATTGACCGGAATCGGTGCAATTCCCCGGGAAATTACCAAAGCGATGAAGTCCTTGATGAACAGCCCTGGCCATAGGGAAACGATCTTGGACCAGTGGTATCGCAAAGTCAACATCGGGCTTTCCTGGTCCCATAATTCCTTCGTTGCTATACAGCATTTCGAAGGAGACTTCGTCGAGTATCAGAGGCTGCCTTCTCTAGCAAAAGGCCGACTGAGTTTCTTTGGGACGATGCGAACCGGAGTTGAGCTTTCGTCGGACGATGCGCTCTCAGTCGACGTCTGGTTCGACCCCATCCCAAAGCAATTAACTCTTGGGCAGTTGATCAGAGCGAACGCTTACGATGCCGGTACCATAGTAGCGAGCATTCGGCGACCATTGCCGGACGGGTACTTTTGGCCAATTTGCCAAGGATCAACCGACGTACGAAGCCTTCCCCGTCCCGGGGGCTTCGCACCGAATTCTACGGTGCCGAGCTCGATCGTGGAGAGGGGGGCCATCCTGGCCAAGGCCTATGAAAACAATAAGGTGGTTCGTTCAAACCTCGTTACGTACCCGTTCGTAACGGCGGATTATTGGAGGCTTGGGCAGGAGTCGTTTTTCGTTTCTGCAGACATGAACGCTGTTTTGAACGCCCACGGCCCTGGTGTGTACTCGATAATGTTGTGGGCTCTGTTTTCCGGAACGGACGAGAGAGTAAACATTTCTCATTATTCGGTTTTCGTCAAGAGAATCCCATCCAGGTAGGCTTTTCCAGCGATAACTGGCTTACATGTTATGGGAACCGAGGTTGCTTTGGAGTCAGGATGTCCAGTGACGGCGTCCTTCGCCAAGCGTTTCTTGGCGCAATGGGTTGGCCTCGGCTCATTGCGAATCACCCGGATGGTGATTGGGTTTCCTTCAAGCGACGGGACGCGAGGTTAGCACAATGAAGAACAATGGACCTACTCCCTTGAGGCGCAAATTGGTGCTAGCGGTTCTGGCGGGTGGAGTGGGATTGTCGTTGGTGGCGATGATTGTCAGTTTTACTGTAAGCTCCTTTAGTTCCCCTCCAAGAACTCAACATCCCCTAACTCCGGAACTTACCAGTGATGTTACGTCCACTCGACCCATCTCCCCGCCACTGGATGATTCTGCCGGTGAAACCCGTCAATCTTCTTTCGAAGCCTCGGGGAGTCCCGTTGTAATTGAAGGGGTTGAACCGGAAGTTCAGTTGGCTGGGATAATCCCCTCTCCTCGAATTGTAACGCTGAAGAACCTTGGAGATTCTCAACAACTGGCCGTGCAGGGTTACCACTCTGATGGCAGCATTTCCCGGTTAGAAGGAAATCAAGGAACGCCAATAACATATGAGTCATCTGATCCGTCCGTGGCAGAAGTTAGCCCGAGTGGCATCGTAACCGCAATGAAAAAGGGCGGCTCGGACATCAAGGTGGGTTACGGCGAGTTAACTGCAATGGTACCAGTGTTGGTGTGGGGTGAGATTCGCAGCATTCCCCCCATCGATACTGATCGGTTGGTACCAATTGAAGGGAGGGGGACGAAGGTGGTGGTGAACCGCCTGATGGTCAGGTTAGAGCCAGGATTCGGACCGGAAGCCGCGCGCGAGATCGCCTCAAGCATCAGTGGAGACGTGATCTTTGGGTTTAGCACTTTCCCGGGGTACATTATCGAAATTGATGCTCGTACCGTGGATGGACTCCACCGAGCAATAGCGGCCCTAGAGGGAGACCAGCGCGTCACTCACGCCTACGCGGACCAAATCGCCCCCGCTAGTCAAGAGCCGACTCTCGAAACCATCGAGAGTCTTGTTAACCGCAAAAACGCCAATGCCTATCTCGTAGGGGCGGGGATGAGGAGTGCTTGGCTCCAGATGAACCCCGACCTCGGGAACCCCAATCTTGGTGTCCTCACTCCTGAATACGATCCGGTGATTATCGCGGTAATCGACTCGGATTTTCCCGACGCGGTATCTCCGTTGTTAGCCAAAGAGTTCGATTCGGGTAACATTGACCGCCCAAATTTCTCAACTCCGACGCCAACCCTAACGGCGACGCCTTCCAACTCTTCGGAAAGGGTATCTGAACTTCATCTCGATCCCTCTCCAGGAGCGATACCTCCCACGGTCCCATCGGTTTATCCGCAAGGGCTTTTGGACAAAGGGAGAATCCATGTGTTTGACTTGGTCCCTGGCGAAGGTGATCCGGGGCACGGAGTTTCTGTAACGAGCATTATTGTCGCGGCCAACAATGACCCAACACTGTCTCCCGATGGTTTCAGCGGGGTCGTTACCAGCGTCCTTGGACTTGATTATGACGTCTTGTTTTACGGCGTAGGGCTTGATGCTACAAACTCCGGTGGATCTGAACGATTTGACCTTACACAAACTACAACTGCGCTAAACATGATCAACGCTTTTGAACACATGATTCCTTATATGGGTCAAATCGATGTTGTAAACATCAGTTTCACATTGGATTGTCACCTGCCAAATAGAAAGGATTGCCACTTGCAAGACGACTGGCACGAGTTAATGTCCGACAAAAAAGGCACCGAATTAACCTTTGTTGCGGCGGCGGGCAACGACAACCGTGACCTCACGGCCACGGGGTTCCCCAACACGGCCAACTACATCCCGGCGGGATTCACCGTCGAACGAGGGCACAGGAAACCCCTTGACAATGTCATTACCGTGGGCGGCCTTCACTGGGGACAGGCATATGGGATGAAACACGAGGATTCAAACTTCGGGCGCGCAATAACCCTGGGAGCCCCATATCTAGTTTGGGCGGTGGACGTTGATAGCCAACCTCAAACGTACAACACCTTTGGAGGCACATCGTACGCCACTCCTTTAGTCAGCGGTACAGTAGCTCTACTGAAAGCAATAAACCCGGAGATCACACCCAACCTAATTAAAAAAACCCTTACTGAAGACTCTGGAGCCGAGCATCCCGTTTGTCAGAATAAGGCTCGGACCGGGGGGAACTGTAATGTAGAAGAGCAATGGCACAGATTGAACGCGGGAGAAGCGGTAGGTCAACAGCTTGATAAAGTCGTAACCGCACGGCTGGCATCTGGTCCGACTATTATCCACGTCGGGACTGGAAAAGCGGCTGCCGCGAACTACTCGTCTCAGCTCACAGTGACCGTGGAAAACACCGGTGCCTTGACCTGGCCCTTTTATGTTGAAGTCATGCCGGCTTCAAGCGCGGAGGCCTTGATAACAGATATGCAAGCGGCCGTTATTCAGAAAGGTACTCTAAGGCACTTTAAGTTCAACATAACCCCTTCGCAAAGTGGACCGTTGGAACTTGAGGTCAAACTGTACAGGGACTACAAAAAGGCTAAGACCCTTGACCAACTTCCTGTTACCTTGGAGGTCGGCCCATCGAAATCGGATATTCGGCCACATATTGGGGACTCCGTAATCACTCCCGATATCAAAGGCAACCAAATTTGGTTGACCATACCGGTAACCAATTACAGCGTCGCTAGAAGCCTTCAGGTCGATGGTGAAGTCACTTCCAGGGAATCTCGCAAAACTCACCACTTCGGCCCTCAACATAAGCGAAATGTGGCGCCTGGACAAACCACTTACTTTACGGCTCGAATTCCTGAGCTCCAATATGGAGACTGGGACCTAACCGTCACGTTATCCGTTCAGCACGAAGGCTCAATTATTTTAATCGACTCTGCGGAGGCGACGATTAACGTGATTAAACCCCCTAGTATAGTAGACACAGTTGGCCAAACTCCCGCGCCTCTATCCACTCGTACTTCCGCACGTCAGCCGGAACCGCCACTGTTGGGGGACCAAGCACAGCTCCTTGCCGACTTCTACAACTGCATGCAGCGGAACCTAGCCTTCAAAACGTTTATCGGAGGGTTGACGGTTTTGGGAGACATCGGGAATCCACCGCCGGGGGCCGTGCTGGACGACTGGAACCAGTTCGCCACGTATTACTCGGAACTTTTTCGAAGGGACCCAGCGGCCGAGGAAGCCATCAAGGAGTTTCTTCCGGTGTTTTGTCCGTGAACCCTGCATGCATTTGCGGCCGCGATGGAGTCGTCAAGCGCTCCCACGCTCAATAAAGTCGTTCGTCGCCCCGCACAAATTCTTCCCCTCCCGAAATCGTCCGTCACTTATTCAGGAACTCAACGTAAAGCCCGTGGATGAAGAGTGCTGTGTGACTCAGAACCATCGCAACCACCCCCATTTTCGGCAGAACCACCCCGAAAATGTCGAACTGGTCGCTGGATGTGATGGGCGCCGCAAGGACAAGCATCAGAACGGGCAACATTACGGCGACCCCGTTGGCAACAAGAGGGTACTCACCGTTGATGGTTCTTACGAAACTAAATATTGTCAGACCGACCATTACCACGGGGATACCGACCAGGCCCAAGACACCAGGAATGGATATTCCAAACATCGCTTGACGCTCGGGGCTCGTGAAAGCAAAAGCAATCAGTTCTGAACCATTGAGGGCAGAATTGTCGCCGTCCAAAGAAATCCATGGCAGAAACATGCCGAGAAACCCTAGCAAGGCTACCAAAGACCTGACGCGGGTTAGATTATCTATGTCGGGCTGGTTTAGCCCTAGTTTTTCCTTGAGTCGTTGCATCGCCCGCAGACGTTTCTCCAGCTAGCTAGACTCTTGCTTCAGCAGGACGGGCCCTCACGGCACCTGCACCCCGAATGTCTCTTGTATCCTCTCGGATTCCTGTCTGAACCTCGCTAGTTCTTGATGAAGGAGTGTGATGGCTGGAGGGATCGTGTGGAATTCTTCGTAAAGTGACGCGAAGTGGGCGGAGAGGCTTTGTTTAGTAATGATGACGTTCATGTCGTGGAGTTCGGCCATGATGAATTGTGCTTGGCCTAACGTCCGAAATGCTTGGTCTCGCCAGTTGAGGTATACCATATGCTCGGTTGCATCGATCAATTCGGCCCGCTGCCGTTCCTCCGGGCTCGAAAGGCGCGACGTCAAGTTTTGTTGAACCCGGAAATATTCTGAAGCCATTGCATCCGCATGGTCGATCCGGTAGGCGAAACGTTTGTATTCCTGCACGGCCCTTTCGTAACGCGGAGTCCACGCCTGTTGTAGCTGCTCGACAGCCTGAATATATTGGGCACGCGAGGGTTCCAACTCCGTTTGTAACCTACCGAGATATTCCATCGCATCCCTCACCGCGTGTTCACTGGGATGCTCATATGCTGCATATGGGTCTGGGGTGGGGGCAACCTCAGGCGCAGCAGATTGCTCCGTTGTCCCCTGTGGAGGCGAGTTACCCGAAGGGCCCCCGAAAGTTGAATTTGCATACTCCTGGGCAGATTGTGCCGGTTGACTCGGGTCCAAGTTGCTTTGGGGCGGAGCCGGCGGAATAACATCGGTGAACGAATCATTCAGGCTTTCCGCCTTGTTATTGGTTCTAGAGGTGGCTTCAACCAACTGCGTGGCCTCATTGGGGCCGCCGCCAAACGCAGCGGTGACTAAGGGCCATCCGATTGCTATTACGGATGCCGCTGCCACCGACATCAAGAGATACTTAACCATTTTCATTCCCCCACAGATCTCGGTAGAGGTCCTGAACTTAACGGGAAGACGCCGACTTGGACCGTTCGGGAACTGTCAGCGACTCAAGCCCTTTAATCGCCTACTTGAAACCGTGGTCCGAGCTTGGTAGCTCAAAAGAAGTTCGCCGATCTTTGTTGTTAATGTCTGTCTTGAAGACAGAACATGGATGTTATGCACGAGTAATGAGTGGTTTTCTTAGACTTGTACTATTCCAGTTTCGATTCCCACAGATTCAACGGCAGGGTTGCCTGTCTCTTGGCAACCAACGGAAGGCTTACGGGAACTCGTCTGCAACCCTTCATTGAAACAACAATTAATGGAAAAGAAAACTCTTGCTTCCAACCCGGTCCTGAAAGGGAGCGACATCAGCATTTCGCTACGGCCATCGAATGACCAAATGCGAAGGGTCATACCCTTATTTGGTGGCCCGTTGCTGAACTACGAGGAAGCGTGGTTGGAAACTTAGTAATTAAGGGTGCCCTCGTCAACCGTCAGGGACCACACCAAGGAAACCACCCACCCAACGAGTGTCCAGCCGAGAAAAAAAGTTCAGGGCAAAAATGGCCATTTTGTTTCGCAGGAAGCCGATTATAGTTGGTAAGAAGTACAAACAAAGGACAATTGCTCCCACAACCAAGAAAAGCAACCCAACGCCAGCGATTTCCATCGCTCCTCCCAATGCTCAACTGATTCGGTAAATTAAGTGGATTAACCCCAGCGTCCGGGATTACGCGAGTTACGACCCGAAAGCATTGGCCAAGTCGCCAACGCTTTCGGGTCAAGTCGTCGTTCCGGCATAGCCGTTGGCACTCCTCTCACGGCCAAGTCCTTAGGGACAAGTCCTCAACGCAAGGGTGGCCGACGCCCCCGCGGGTCGCCTTCATCGTGGTGAGTCCTACCGATGATGCGGTCACGGGTTCGACCAATTTCCGTATGGGGACGCGGTTCCGAACCATAAGACTGATAAGGGTGTCCAGGAGGTTGTTGACTAGGCAAACCCTGAGGCACTGCCTTGCGTTGCTCCTCCCGCCGCCGCCGTACATTGTCCTGAATCAGGAATCCGATCCCAACCCCTAAGAACAGGCAAGCACCAATAAGGGATATCATACCCAACGCTTCGAATAGCGAGGATCCATCCTTGTCGGGCCCTGGCCATAACATCACAAAAACAAAAAAGAGAACCCAACATACTGCGGAAGCGATCAGCAACAATACTGGCGTATTCATAAACCGCACCTCTCTTTCCGCAGGATAACCGCCAATCGTCATTCCCGCAACCAGCTCGCTGAGGTGGCCTGTGGAAATCGGGCCAGCAGATACTTGGAGACAGTCTCCTAAACCCAAATCCACCGAAGGGATACGGCGGCGGTGGTCAGACGAGGGATAAGGGGTCAGGGAACGGGCTGGCGAGGACCTGATGCCGATGAAAGGGACGATGCGGAGTGTGGCTGCCACGCCAGAGGGATGTTGACGGCCTGTGGTAGCGGCGCTGGGAGCGATTTTCAGCGCAGACGGCAGGCGGAGACCGTCAGGGGCCCAGCCTAGCGCGGCTGGGCCAGGACTTGAGTGGCTTGGTGGACAGGTCAAACGCCGAGGGCGGCGTCAGGAAGGGAGTGGCAGGGCACGCAATCGTCCTAGGGCGCTGTTGAACTGGTTTTGCCAGGGCCAGCCTTCGGGGAAATGCAGGGTGAGGCGGCGTACCTTGCGGGTGAGCCGTCCGGCCAAGGAGAAGATGCGCTGTCTGAGTGTTTTGGTGGTAATTACCGCCCGCTCGCCCAGCCCGATGCGCGCGGTCCAACTGGCCAGGTTGTGCGCCATCGTCTGGACGGCCAGCCAGGCGGCGTCGGGGTGCTTCGCCGCCAACGGCGTTGACTGTATCCCAGAAGGAGCTATATCCAGGAAAGTTGGTTTGATCTGGGGAATCCCGGATTACTGGAACAAAAGCGCCCGGGCACCGGAATAGGGGGAGTAGCGCCAGACTAGCTAGATTAGACTACTCTTAAAAAGCCATCGCCTCGGCATTGTTCACCGGCCAGTCTGATGTAGATGATCTCGGTGCTTGAAATTAGCCAGGAAGTGTAGAGGCGAAATCATCTACCTTGTCTTGTGATTCTTCCGCTACCCATATACTCCGGGCGCTTCTGATAAGCTCCCTGCCCCTTAACCAGCCTCCTGACACTGCTGTACGTAACGCTGATTCCCAAGCCCCTAAGCTCTCTGGCAATGGTGCGGTATCCATGACCGGCAATATATAGCCGCCACACCATGTTAAATGCCTCTGGAGGGATGCTTCTGGCACGTCCGGCCGTGCGTTTATTAATCATTTGTCATGACCTCCACGAGCGATTTTGGTGTAGGATGCTTGGTAGGGAGTCAAGGAAAGGCCCCAACCTAAGTCATGGTCCATAAGCTCTCTCACGATCGTTTTTGCTCGAATGATGGAGATACCAGTAGGGGTTAATCCCGTTATAGGTATCAATCGCAGCGTAACCACGGACCATTGGACGCTATCGCCGACCGCAGGTTCACCCAAGGCCTGTCCACAAGAATCAGCCTAAACTCCACCGCAGAACCGGCGTTTAGCTGTATCGACCGGGGGCGCACACTACCATTCTCCAGCCTTTGTAGCAGGCTTCGCATGACGAACGGAGCGACATTAGGCAATTCGTCTGGACAGTATTTTAGAGAGCATCTTGGTCAATAAGTGGCCTCCCAAAATGCGGTCGTGCTTAGCTGCCAGCGATCATCAAATCCTCCCAGGCAGCCGGGCTCGCTTGCTGTGTGCCGTGGTATTATTGGGCCGCTAATCCCTGAGATGGAGGACTACCATGGCCCCTGGAGGCAACGACTGGCTCGCCTTAACCGCTGAAGAGACGTTGGAGCCGGAGATTCCCATCTTCGACACCCACCACCATTTCTGGGTATCCCGGCCCGAACCTGCCCACTACCAGCAATACCTCTTGCCCGAACTGGCCGCCGACGTTGGCAGCGGTCACAATGTCAAATCGACGGTGTTTATCGAGGTACGTTGCGAATACCGGCAGGATGGCCCCGAAGAGATGAAGCCGGTGGGAGAGGTCGAATACGTCCAGACCATCGCCGACGCCAGCGCCACTGGGAATCACGGGCCCACCAGGGCCGCCGCGGCCATCATCGGGCACGCCGACTTGAAACTGGGACAGGGCGTGCGGCCGGTGTTGGAAGCCATGCGGGCCGCAAGTCCTAACCGCTTCCGAGGGGTGCGGCACTCGGTGGGTTGGGATGAGAGCCCGGAACTGGCCAACCGCGATATCAAAGGAGCCCTGTCCACCGGCGGCTACCGGGCCGGCGCCAAGGTCTTGGCCGTCATGGGCTTGGTGCTGGATAACTCCCTTTACTTTCACCAACTATCTGAATTGGCCGAGTTCGCCCGGGCGGTGCCTGACTTGACCATCGTCTTGAACCACATCGGCGGCCCGCTGCGGGTCGGACCCTACGCCAACCGCGACGAGGAAGTCCTGCCCCAGTGGCGTAAAAGCGTGGAGGAAGCAGCCAAATGCCCCAACATCATCATGAAATTAGGCGGCATCGGGCAGCTTAGATATGGCTTCTATTGGCACGGCCGGGAAACTGCCATTGGCTCAGAGGAGTTGGCCGGGGCGCTGGGTCCGCTGATGGAGCATTGCATCCAACAGTTCGGCCCGGACCGGTGCATGTTTGAAAGCAACTTCCCGGTGGACAAGATCTCATACTCTTACAACGTGTTGTACAACGCCTTCAAGCGGCTGTCCAAGGGCTATTCGGCCTCGGAGCGGGCCGCCATGTTTCACGACACCGCCGCCCGCGTTTACAAAGTCAACGTTTAACCGGCCGGAAATGCCGTTCGATGGGTCAAGTGTAAATCAGTGACATCACATCGGACCTTGTACTCTAAGAACTCATCGGCCAACATAGCTGCCACGAGGTCGCGGAGGCGGAGATCAAGGGTGTTAACGCTTTTGTTCCTACCAAAATATCAAGAGAGAAGAGGACCTTTCGGCCATCTTTTTGATCAGGGATTAGCTATTCAGCAACTTGGCCTTGAGCTAGACCCGCCGTCGCCGTCGGCTCTGGTCGCCTGCTGAGTTGGTCTGCGCGGGCCGGCCTCCGGTACGTGCGGCCGATCGGCTTCCAGAACCTGAAGACCGGGTTGAAGCGCCGTTACGGCGATGCTGGGCCTGGCCCGTTCTGGGCCAAAGGCCGTCGGTGCTTTGGCGTGGTCTGGCGCCGTTGGCGTTTGGTACTGCGGGAACGCCTTCTCCGCCACGGTGGTTTGGGTACTGGCTTTCCGGATCGAAGTTTCCGTAGTTGAAACCGGGCAGGCGCCGCCGTTCGATCGGCGCGCCTATTTCCCTCTCCACCTCACGGATCATGGGACCATCAGCAATGCCGGCCAGGGTGAATGCCTCGCCCGACTTTTCGGCCCTGCCGGTTCGGCCTATTCGATGGGTGTAGGCGTCGGCAGTGTTGGGAAAATCGAAGTTGATCACATGGGAAATATTCGGAACATCAATGCCGTGAGCCGCGATATCGGTTGCTACCATTATGTTGAATTCGCCGTCGCGGAAGCCGTTCATGGCCCGTTGGCGGGCGTTTTGAGACATGTTTCCCTGAAGCGCGGCCACCCGGTACGACATTTTGGCCAAGTCGTTAGCCAGGTTCTTTGCCCGGTGTTTCGTCCGGGTGAATATCATGACCCGGCCCGTGGGAGTCTGCTCCAAAATGGCCAGCAACAGATTCCTCTTCAGGATGTCTGGCACCGGGTACAGGGCATGTGAAACTGTCTTGGCCGGGGCGATGACCCCTATCTGGATATGCTCCGGATCTTTAAGTATCGTCACCGCCAAGGACCGAATCTCATTGGGCATGGTGGCCGAAAAGAAAAGGGTCTGACGCTCCGGCGGGACGTGCGACAAGATGCGGCGGACGTCGGGCAAAAAACCCATCTCACACATGGTGTCGGCTTCGTCCAAGACCAACACCTCGACGCCCGAAAGGTTGATATCTCTTTGGTCCACATGGTCCAAAAGCCGTCCAGGGCAGGCGACCACCACCTGGGCGCCGCGCCGCAGACCGGCCAATTGCGGTCCCTTTGCAACGCCGCCGTAGATGGCCACGCTCTTTATCCGGAGGTGCCGCCCCAGTTGTAGGAATGATTGATGAATCTGCTCAGCCAACTCCCGGGTTGGCGCGATGACCAATGCCCGTACGCCCCGTTTGGGTGGCGAATTGAGTAGATGATGGAGAATGGGTAGAGCAAAGGCGGCGGTCTTGCCGGTACCGGTTTGGGCCAGTCCCAAAACGTCCCGGCCCGCCATAGCTACCGGGATGGCTTTTTCCTGGATGGGGGTGGGTTTGGTGTAGCCGGCCGACTTGACTCCGGCCATAACTAGAGGATGAAGGGAAAACTGTTGGAAGCTCACTGAGAGGGCCTACTCCTTGACTGCTTTACCGAGCCAATGCGCAGCCAGGTCACACTTTCAGCCCCATGGTTACGGTCAATCTGGTCTCGCGGCAATGCCGTCTGATATTTACGCCATTTATTATACCAGGCGGCGCAGCTTACAAGTAGACCCGGAGAAGAATCCGCGGCGGGCATACTCCAATTTGTGCGGAATCACGCCTAGCTAAGCGGCCGCCAGAAACCCTTACGTGGCCGCAGAATCTCCGTCGGATAGGAACCAGGGCATTTCAACAGCTTCGTGCGGCCAGAGGAACTCGAATCCAGCCTCTAGCGCATATTTCTTATCCAGGTCTTCCCTGTCGCCAATATGGTAGTAGACATCCGCCTCGAACTTAGCCTTCACGTCGGGCAGCATCTGTTTGGAAACGACAAAATGTACCGGGATTTTGTGTTGGTCCCAAATGGCCTGCTGCCCGCTCATCGGACGGTCAGAGCAGCTGCCTATCAAAAAACCCTTCTCTTGGACCATTCTCACCATATCCATGGTGAGAATTCCCGGCGGGTCGCCAACCTCCAACGTACCGTCTATGTCAAAACTTATCAGTATCACCAAGTAGGTTCATCTCTCCTATGTGTGACTTACACTAAGAATAATCGCTGAAACAGGCTGCCGGGGGCCTCATCACCCTTGAAACGATGAGGCCCCAGTTTAGGTCTACTCAGGTGTCGCACTCCAGACGGTAAAGTTGCCACCCATGGGCATGGGTCCACCGGAAACAGCTATCTCTGCCTTTACTCCGGTGACGGCACGGGCGCCCGCGCGTCCCTGTATCTGCTGGATGCAATCTGTGTGCATCCAGAAACGGCTGCGGCCGCTGCCGATGTTGCCACCGCTGGGTAGGACCGGGTTTGGCCCCTCGATGCTGATGTCCGTTTGGTAAAAGTCCAGGGCGTCGCCAAATTTCATGCCACGGTAGCCCAGTCCCTCAATATGAAATTGGTGGAACAGGGCGAATCCGTCATACATGTTTTCAAACGAGAGATCGTCCACGGTGATCCCGGCGCCCTCAAAGATCTTCCTCCCGGTGCTGCCGGTTTCCGCCTGGACCTCATCCAAGGTAGGGGTGAGACTTCTGGCCGTACCTCGGCTCGACGCATGGTTGAGGATGTAAACAGGCTTCTGCTTCATGTCCTTGGCTCGTTCGGCGGTGGTAAAAAGATAGGCGCCCGACACCATGACCGGTATGTCGTTATCGAAAAGGCTGGCCGGCTTGGCTATCCAGCGCGCGGCCAGGTAGTCTTCCGGCGTCAACTGCTCCGGCCGGTGCTGGGCCCAGTATCCCTCCGGGAACAACAGGCCGTTTCGCCTTGAGTTAGCCATGAACGGAGCCATCATGTCATGGGTTTTCCCATACCTCCGGCAGTACTCGGCAAACTGGAGCGCCGTTCCATAGCATCCCGGGGGGCCCCAAATGGTCCGGCCGGGTCCAATCGCGTAGGTCCCCGGAACGTCGTCTGCCGCGCTGAGACCCGCCTGGTTGTACCGGCCTTCCAAGTTGTGCCAACTCTTGAGCACCAAACAGGTGTGGGCACGGCCCTCGCCTACCGCCTGGGCGGCGACGACGATGGAGTGGGACATACAGCCCTGACCATACATGGTGAACTTGACGTTGGTAAGTTCCGGCATGTTTTTCAAGATCCACTCGGCGCTCAACTTAGCGATACCGTCCAAGGGATCATCGGTTTGGTTGTAAGCGTTGATCACGTCCATTGGTAGTGGGTCGCCTGCCTGCCAGTGGGCCCCGGTGGTGGTCACCGGATCAAGGACCAAACCGTCGATCTGGTCTGGAGAGACACCGGCGTCTGCTATCGCTCTCCGAAGCGCCAGGATACTGTTGGCGCCCATTGTGGTTTCAGGTTTCCCGTCCCAGCGGCGGGCGGTGGGAGAATGCCCGATGCCGACGGCTGCCACCTTCCCTTTGTGTTCCCATACCCCCAATCCCTCGGTGGTTCGGTACATGGAAGCTGGAGCATTCTGGGTGGTCATTGTTCACTCCTTTCTACGAACTATTAATGAAAATATTGATAAATGAGCCTAGCTGACTACTCGCCACTCGGGGGCCTTTTGACCGTTCGCGGTCGCCTCGAACACTACCTCGACGCTTGCACCCACAGGTACTTCGTCCACCGGAGTTCCGGGGAGGTGGGAGTACATCTGAATATCCGGGTCGTCGTCCAACATGATCACCGCCAGGTTGAACGGTTGATCTTCTTGAAGCAGCTTTATAGGACAGTCGTACACCACCCCATAGTTGTATATTTTGCCCCGCCCGCTCATACCCTTCCATTCCAGGTTGTCGCCAGACCGGCATTCACTGCATACCGGCGCCGGTGGATGCTGGAGCCTACTACAGGCCGTACAGTTCTGGATGACCAGCCTCCCTTCGTTGGCGGCATCCCAAAATGGCTTGGTCAATTCATCGGGTACCACACCTTGCTTTACCATATCTCCCCTCCATAATCGTCAGTTTCATATCGAATCAGCCCGAGCATATCCGATGATGAGAGCTTTTCTTGGTCAACCATATTCACATTTTGGGAATATGTCAAAAGGTCTGGGCAGCAGCCTCTATAATCAATGCTACAAGGCGCCGCCACGGGTATTGTAGACCGCCACGGGATATCTTACATCAGACTACATACGCGCGGCCGCATGATCACTGAGCCTCGGATTAGTTGGTGAACATCACGAGCAACCAGGCTAGAGTGGGAATCCGCCGTAGTGCCCGGTCCATACACCTTTGCGAAAGGGGGGAAGTTGGCCCCCTCCTGCGAAGGAGGGGATTTACTGGAGGTTGTACTTCGGAAAGAAAGACGGCACCGTTGGTCTACTCTTATCCCAGCTTTCTCGGGCAAATTGGTACAGGTCACAGCTTCATCAAATGGTTCGGCGCAGGTGACCGTCTTCCCCTTCTTCGCAGGGTCTGCTAAGCAGACCCTGCCCCACCAGCTGATTGCTGACCAACTTCCTAGTCCGCATCGCCTTCATCCGGCCCCCGGACCACCAGAACCGGGTCACCCGAATGGCGCACCACCCTGTCGGTGACGCTGCCCAACACCCACCGGCCCACGCCGGAAAGGCCGCGGGTGGTCATGGCCACCAAGCTGTCGGGAGTGCTGGAAGCCAGGTCCACCACCGCGCTGTCGGCCCGTCCCTGGACCACGATCTCATTGGTTTTGGCCACGCCCAGACGGCGCAGCTCCCCGGTTATGCCTTGCAAGTATTTCTTGGCCTCGTCGTCGCCTTCCCGGACCATATCCTCAGCCAAGCTAACATCCACATTGCCCAAGCCTTCCATGATGGGAGACTCCGTAATGCTGAGATATTGATCTATGGGGTTGGTTACCCGCACCAGTGTCACCGGCAAGTCGAGCCCTTTGGCCAGATAGGCGGCGTGGGGAAGTATCCGCTCCGCCAAGCCGGAGCCGTCCAATGGGACGATGATGGTCTTCAGGGTCACATCGCCATCCAGGTTTTTCTTGTTGAATTCATCCTGGGGCTTGGCCCGAACCATCATCAAAGGACAGTTGGTGGCGTGAAGCACTCGGTCGGTTACGCTGCCCAACAGCCATTGAGTGATGCCGGAGCGGCCGTGGGTGGCCATGGCGATGAGGGTGTCTGGCGTCTTTTCAGCTTCGGATATGATGCAGGCCGCCGGGTCGCCCTCTCGGCCAACGACCGATATGGGCAGGTCCAGTTCTTTCAACGTCGTGGCGATTTGCTGTAGATAGGACTCCGCATTGTTGCGAAACGAGGTAGCGATCTGGTCCAGGTATACGCCGTGCAGTTCATCGCCCAACTCAGGCGGCACGGGATCATACACCCGCATCAGGGTTATGGGAGACTGGTAGGCCTTTCCCAAGGCTTTAACATACGGAAGGACCTGCTCGGCCAATTCCGAACCATCCAGGGGAACCAGCATTCGAGAGTACATTGGTTGCTCCTCAAATTTTGTATTGCCCAGATCGAACTGATTTCCCTGAAAATTTGCCCTCTGGGATGGTTCGGACTATAAAACGGTATTCTGAGCGCGTCAACTGGAAGCTATTTCGCTCATGCGGCCCATTTCCAAGGGGTATCCATCGCCTCCGCGGCCTACCGGGAAGGCGCCAAATTGCCGCAGCCACTGCCTGGGGCGCGACGTGTCGGCCTGTGATCTTATCTGTTTCGCCCCGACGCCGGTGTGGTGCATCCTTCCAGCTGCTTGACACCCTTTCACGGGCTGCGTAAATTTACCAGTGAGCAAACCCTCTCAACTCTGCAAGAATACGGGTGAGAATCTTCGTAGAGGAATAGACGATGAAGGCGTCGTATTTTGGACCCATGGGTTATTCCCAGCGGCATCTTTTCCCTGCCACCTGGCCCGTTCCACCCAGCTACCACGACCCTGAGACTTCGGTTCATAGTTACCAGGAGGGCATGGAGGAGTGCGAGTTCGCCGAAGAGATGGGCTTTGAATGGGTCAGCTTTTCAGAGCACCACTACTCGGGCCGCATCGCCACGGGCAACCCGGCAGTCATGGCCGCTGCCGTAGCGGAGCGGTGCAAAAAGGTCAAGATCGCCATACTGGGCCAGTTGTTGCCCTTGAACAACCCTGTCCGGGCGGCTGAGGAACTGGCAATGTTGGACAACATCACCAACGGCCGCGTGATCATCGGCTTTCTCCGGGGCACGCCCAACGAAGACCAGGTCTACACGATGAACCCGGCTGAAGGACGCGGCAGGCTGCGGGAAGGCATGGATCTGGTCCTCAAGGCATTGACCGAGCCGGAGCCGTTTTCCTGGGAGGGCCGGTACCACCAATTTCGCACGGTGGCCGTCTGGCCCCGACCCGTTCAGCAGCCCATGCCGCCGGTGATTGTGGCCACCCGCAGCGACGATTCCATCAAGTATGCGGCTGATCACCGGCTGGGCCTGGGAGTTTCCTTCGTTCCGGTGGACCAAATGGCCAAGGTCACTGAAAAATACGTTGGTTGGTGCCGGGAAGCCGGTTGGCAGCCCGAGCCGGACCAGATCGTCTATCGGGGAAGCATCTACCTGGCAGAGACGGACGGGAAGGCCGAGGAGTGGCTTGCCCGCTTGAAGGGACCCACCCGGGGCATGGCCGGGCCATCGAACGTGGTCAGGGCGGTGCAGGCGGCCCGCAGCGGCGAGGAATTCGACCTGCGCAACGTGATAGCCGGCAGCTCTACAGGAGACGTGACGGGAGCAGGGCCCCGGTTGAGCTTCATGGGTGGGCCGGATACCATCGTAGAGCAGATGAAAGCATTCCATGACCAGTGCGGCGCCGGAGTAATGGACCTGTTCTTCCAGCAACCCGGCGTGGAACATCGGGAGGTCATGAAGGAGATTGAACTTTTCGGAAGGGAAGTCTTGCCTCGCATCAAGGAGTTTTAGCTAGAGACTTACCTGTTAATCGCCGTCACACGGCAATGCGGAGCTATGACTGCCCGGCTGGGACGAACTTAAGTTTATGTCCGCGTGAAGCCCTCCTTGCCGCATACCCGCCCCAACTGCGGGTGGTTTGGTACCATTAGCCCGGCTGGACAGATTCAGTCACTACAAACCCTTGGAGGCGAATAAAGTGAGCATCGATTTGGCGGAGATCAACTTTCTCGCTGTAATTGTAGCGATATTAGTTCAGTATGCGGGTGGCGGGGCATGGTTTGCGGTGTTCGCCAACCCATGGCTCAAAGCGTTGGGAAAGACCAAGGAGGAGATCCAAGCGGGAGGCGCACCCTGGATATCATATGGAATAGCTTTCATCGGCTCGGTTCTGACTGTCCTAGCACTTGCCGTCATACTTCAGGCCCTGGGTGGCGACGACATATTCGATGGCCTTGTGTTGGGACTAGTTTGCGGTATTGGGTTTGTTGCCACCGCGCTGGCCGCTCAGTTCTCTTTTGAAGGCCGCCCGTTGAAGCTGTTCCTGCTTGATGCCGGGTATCCCGTTGTGGGATTAGCCGTCGCGGGCGTCATTCTCGGCGTATGGCAATAGGCGGCCACGGCGGCCAGTTCTTCGGATAACTCGATCGGGTTTTACTCGTGGCGTTGATGGGCAGGGTAACCCGTTAGGTAGGCAGGGAGTTTTGGGCGGCCAGGTTCGCGTTGGAGTTGCGGCATCACCAAAGAAGTGGAGAGGTTTTTTTGACGGCGCAAACAGAATTCAAGGTAGGCCAGATTGAGGCGCAGGGCCTGTCTTTTCGCTACCTGGAAGCCGGGCAAGGGGACATCATCGTGGCGGTGGACAGCCTGACCTGGGGAATGCCCAAGCTATACCAGGCTTTGGCTCGAAAATACCGGGTTATCGTGTTGGAAACACCGGAATTGGGCGGTGACAGTCCTCCCAAATCCTCCAAGAACCTGGCCGGGATAACCGCCCAGGCCGCTGCGTCGTTGGTAGCTAGCAATTACGCCCTCATCGGCAAGTCGTTGGGCGCAAACGTGGCGTTGTGGCAGGCATTGCAGGACCCAGCAAAGATAGAGGCTTTGGTCCTTATTTCGCCAACCGCCATCCTTCCGACCGGTGGCCTGGCGAAAGCCGCAGACCCGCGGCCGGTCCAGTCGCTGTTGGCCCACCCGGAGAACACCGAAGTCCTGCCGCAGCCAAATCCGGCTCTCGCCGCCATTGAGGATGCTTTAATCCAATCGCTCAAGGAAGGGTCCCACGACGCCGAGGCGGAAAGCAGGCTGGGCGATATCCAATGCGCCACCCTGGCCGTGTTCGGCGTTGAGGATAAGATGGTGAGCCCGGAGGCGGCGCGGGTTTATAGGGCGAGAATACCCAACTGCAACGTTTCCCTGGTTTATGACGCGGGTCATCTCATCGAGGCCGAGCGGCCCGAAGCGTTGATCAACGTGGTATCCGACTTCGTCGAGCGGCGGGAAACCTTCATTGTGGGCCGCGAATCGAGGGTTATCAACCCCTAGTAATTGCCGTACTATTCCGACGGTTTTTCGCCAGGATTTCGCCAAACCTCAGGAGGCGTGTTATGAGACAAGGTTTACGCGTGATCGACGTCGATACTCACCTGAATCCTTCTTTGGATGTGCTGCTTCGCTATGCTGATTCCGAGCTCAAGGGACGGTTGGAAGACTTGAAGCCCTACACCCGGGTGGTCAAGCCCAGGATGGGCCACGGCGACACCGAAGACAGGGGAGAATACTCGGTTTTGTCCATCAGCCCAGTGCGTTTCGACCGGGTGGCCGGGAGTAAGGGCGGTGCGGCCAAGGACAGCGGAGGACCGGGGTTCCTATCAGGCCGTACCCAGATGGTCAACCGGGTGCCCATCGCCAGCGGAGTGGCCGACGACAACTCGGCGGCCCGTCTGATGGACATGGATACCGAGGGCAGGGACATAGACTTCATCATTCCGGGGACCTGGGCTTACGGAGCGCCGGGCCTGGAAGTGAGCCTGACCCGGTGCCTGTACCGCGCCTACCATAGGTTCATGGCCGATTATTGCTCGGCCGACCCCAGGCGTCTCAAAAGCATGATCGCCGTCAACGGCGCGGACCCCGAGGAAGGGGCCAAGGTCATTCGCGAGTACGGCAAGCAGGACTGGGCGGCCGCGGTTTGGCCCAACGTTCCACTGGGCTTGCCCATCGACGACCCGGACCTGGAGCCCATCTGGCAGGCGGCCAGCGAGATGGACCTGCCCATCGCCTACCACAGCTTCACCATTGAAACTCCGTATTTCCCTGGGTACCAGGATGTTTGGGATAACCCTGCCTTTGGCCGTTGCGCCGGGCAGACCTGGGGCGGCCAGCGGTTTCTGTCCTTCATGCTTATGAGCGGGGTGCTGGACCGTTACCCCAACCTGCGCATCGGTACGTTGGAGTCGGGCCACGGATGGATACCCCATTGGATGGTGCGGCTGACCCGCCAGATAGACTACGTCAAAGGCTCGGTGCCGGAGGATTTGAAACACACGCCCGTCGAATATATGGAGATGGGCAAGGTCTTCGCCAGCATCGACTACTCCGAAGGGTCCCGCATCACCAAATCTACCATCGACCTGATAGGCGACCACGTGTTGATGTACGCCTCGGACTATCCCCACCCGGAGACCCTTTTCCCCGACCATACCGATTCGGTGATCGCGTGGCGAGAGGAGCTGGGAGAACAGGCGATGAACAAGCTGATGTGGGAGAATTCATCCAGGTTCTTGCGCCTGACCTCCACCCCGTGGGACTAAACTGGGCGTGGGCCCTCACCCTCGGTCCCTCTCCCAGTGGGAGAGGGATGCCCACGATGGAATCGGGGGCTGGGTGAGGGAACACGTGGCTAGCCTGCCGGGCTGGGCGCGGTCCACCGGCCCGTGATAATATCAACTTATCGGAAAATCACGTAGTAGAGATGCAGTCGAAGGAGGAAAGAACATGTCGTTGATAAAAAACCTCGGACACGTGGGCATCATTTGTGATGATTTCATCAAGATGCGCGACTTCTACACCCGGGTGATGGGGCTGACCGTTACCGACGAAGATCCGGACCGGGGCAGTTGCTTCCTCAGTGCGGACCCGGAAAACGAGCACCACGAGCTGAACTTGGGACAGGCGCGAGGCCCGGACCATCCGGACGGCGCCAGACCCGCGACCCAGAACGTTGGGCAGATCTCGTACATCGTGCCTGATCTGGCCGCGCTTCGGGAGCTGAACCGCCGCTTCAAGGCCGAGGGTACGGAGATTCTCCGCACCGTCACCCACGGTATCTCCTGCAGCATCTACTTCCACGATCCTGAGAACAACGTAGGAGAGGTCTACTACAAGACGGGCTTTATCGTGAAGCAGGGTTTCAGCAGACCCATCGACTTGGAGACCCAAACCGACCAAGATATCTTGGATTTTTCCAAGTCCTTCGAAGCCACCGAGGGACCCTTCCAGGGTGCCAAGCTTCCCGTGGGGGCCGCCGACTAACCGGTTCTCGCATCGTTATTGTACAACGGGATGCACGCCTTGCCGATAAGCGCCCCAGCCTATGATGGTTGGGGCACTTACGTTTCCTGTGGCTAAAAGAGGTTTCACTTAACCCTTTGACCAGCGCAGACGGCATCTTGGGTCATCAACTCGGAGCTTGTCCTTCCGCGCGCCGCAAAGATGTTGATTCGTTCTCTTCGGGGTATACAGTCGTGATCTAGACGCCGATTATCCGCCGAACACTTGAAAGAACGGAGGAAAGGTGCCCAGGAGACCCGAAGCAATTAGGACCATTGTGGCAACAAAAACCTTGCCAAAGTCCACTTGTTTCCTCTTCCAAAGGCGGTGCAGGAACGCCCAGGCCGCTAGCCAGGCCACCACCGCCAACGTCGTCTCGCCACTCAGAGAGCCGGCTGGGCCGTAAAAGCTGAGAGCCGCGTTGATTGGCGCAAGGGCTTGGGCGAGACAAGTGAATAGACCCAGACATAGGCTACCGATCCCTGATGCCAGGATGGCCGCCGCCGCTGGACCATTGGTCAATCCCTTTTGCTGTCGGGTATCCTCTGCCACCTCAACTACCGTATGGGAAACACTTTGGTGAGGAAAGCGCCAAAGAGCCCGGCGACGGCCGCCGCCAGAAATGCGATGGTGAACAACACGATTAGGGCCCGACGGATATTCTCCTCGTAGGCAAGAGCGGCGCCGTAGCGGGCCACAACATAGGCAACCGGCGTTGCCAGCATGGGCGCCAGCCAAGCAACGTCCTGTTTCCACTCCATACCGAAGGTATGCCAACCGACCAAATTGGGATTTCCCAGCTCGTACCAGGCCCGATACCAGGGGTAGACGATATAAGTACCGGTGATAACGGTCAGCCAAGCCACGATGGCCATTATCCAGGTGCCGGCGCTAAGCCGATGCGAGCGCTCCTTGAGGCCCGCGACGGTCACCCATTCAGGGCGCTGGCTCCAAAGGCCGGCTAGGCCTCCGGCATAGGCCAACAGGAAAGTCGCTCCTAGGCCCATCCCGTGAACCACCATCCACATTTCCCGGCCAGTGAGGTTCATGGTCTCCTTGCCTTATGAACCCTACGTCTGAAGCAGACGGGCCATGCGTGCTTTATGGTGCACGGCATCGCCCAGGTAGTGCTGGAGGGTACGGGCGCGCTTGGTGTATTGGGTCAGGCCGTATTCCAGATCGGTGCCGATGCCGGCGTGAACGTGGTGGGACTCGTCGCAGGCCAGGGGGAATCCCACGCTGGCAATGGCCTTGGCCATGGATATGCTGACCTGGGCTTCGGCGTGTCCTTCGTCCACCTGGCTCAGCGCCTCGTAAGTGGCCCACTTGGCGGCGTCGGCCTGGTTCAGGGATTCGATCACGTGGTCTTGCACCCGCTGGAAGGTGCCGATTGGAACGCCAAATGCCATGCGAGTCTGGCTGTACTCCAGGGACATATCGTGCACCCTCTTGGTGCCGCCGGCCATGTAGGCGCTCAATACCACCGTGCCCATGTCCAAGGCCTTCTCGATGGCTGGCCACGCGCCGTCCACGGCCCCTAAGATAGCGCTTTGGGGCACTTCCACTTTGTCCAGGGTCACTTCGCAGACCTTCGGACCGATCCACCCTGTCTGGACCCGGACGCTCACTCCCGGTGAATTTTTGTCGACGACGAACAGGCTTATGCCTTGGCCCGGACTGGCGCCCTGGCTGGTGCGGGCCGCCACCAACAGTTGGTCGGCTACGTTGGCGTCGGGCACGAAAAGTTTGGTTCCATCAAGAACAAAGCCATCGCCCTGCCGGGTGGCCTGGAGCTGCACCAAGGCGGGCTCCCAGCCGTATTCGGGTTCGGTGAGCGCTAGGGCAAAGATCTGCTGGCCCGATGCGATACCCGGCAGCAGGGCCTGTTTTTGGGCGTCGCTCCCGGCTTCCATGATGGCCTGGGCGCAAATAACCGAGGAAGAGAGATGGGGACTGGGGCAGGCGTAGTATCCCATGACCTCGTACAACACGCCCAGGTCGGTGAAGCTGTTGCCTGACCCTCCGTACTCCTCTGGGATGGTCATGCCGGCCCAGCCGACTTCGCACATCTTCTGCCAGACTTCTTCGGAGAAACCGGAAGGGCTATCGTCGATCTCCAGCACCTTATCCTTGGGCATCTCCCCTTCCATGAACTCCCTGGCCAGGTTCTGGATCAGAGTCTGGATTTCATTTAACGCAAGGTCCATGACAACATCTCCCGATTTTCCCGCATTTCAGCGGGCCAAAGGTTTTTAACTACGCGTGGGCGCCGGCTTTCTCTTCCCCAGTGGGCTTTTGCCTCTGGGCCATTCCCAGGTGACGGGCTATTATATCAGCGTCTGAGCCGCTCACGCCCGTTGGGTCGATCAAGCCCAGGGTTTGCCTTTGCTGCAACTCGAATTCGCCCTGGACAGGGGCGCGGGGGTCTTTCTCGCCCAACAGCGCATAAACCCCCACCACCTGCCGCACGGTCTGTGAATACCTGCGGGCGGCCCGTTTCTGCCACATCCTGGTCTGGGCGGGTTGGTAGGTGGTCTTTTGGCCGCTGGCCCGCATCCAGGCGTCGCGGGTCTTAAAGAGACGCGCCACCCGGCCCTCAATGTAGGCGTCCATCACCATTTGTTGGATCACCAAGTCTTGGATCAAGGGAACGCCGTGCCTGGTGGCTGTGTCCGCGTATTGCTGTAGCCGGACCACCCCGGGATCCAAACTGGGCGGAGCTGCAAGTTCCGGCCCGGCGTTCAGGGCGGAATGCATCAAGGCCCCACCCTGTCCCTTAAGGCCCAACAACAAGGAGCGGGGCACGCGGACCTGGTCGAACGCCACGAGCCTGGGACCTTCTTCCACCAGACGCCGGGAATTCTTACGGTCAATCCCTTGCGAACCGGCCGGGACCACCAGGCTGATGGTGGCATCCGGACCATCATCGCTGTTTGGAAATTCCCCTTCCAGATGGGCCAGGGTCCACAAATAATCCGGCACGGGGCTGGGACCCGCAAACCAGGCCAGGCCGTTCAACACATAATCGTCGCCGTCCTCGCTGGCGATTAAGTCCATGCCACCGGGCGGGCCTTCGGAGGGGGCCTCAGAGTCTTGAGGGGATATCCAACTGTGCCAGATGGAGACCAGTCCCCGGTTTATGGCTGTGATTAGGCCGGTTAGTTGAGAGTGGGAAGCCCAGGAATGAAGGGCGCTGATGAGGGACGCGGATCCAGGGTCCTGGAGCCATCCCAGACCCCGCCGATCTAGTTCTTCAGCCAGGACCACGTCCGCGCCCTGGGAAGCCCCGATTCCGCCTTGAGCCACGGGTTCGGTGGAAGCTAGCCAACCTTTTTCCCCCAGACGGCGGCGCAGGTCATCCTTCGGTTCTCGGGTCTCTTTGGAAAGGTAGGTATCCAGCCACGCGCTCACTTCCATGCGGAAGCTTTCTTGGGTTTGGCTGTAGTGGTAGGTAAAATCCAACTGTTTACTCCGTAATGTGGCAGCTGGTTTTGGGAATCAAGTGCTCTGGAAGAGCCGTTAATAACGGATATTGCCCTTGCATACAAAATCCTTGACCTAACGGCAGCAAAACCTGATATATATATCAAAAAAGTTGGTCTATGGCGCAGGGCACCAGATGGAAAGCGTTCTTTTTACCGATCTGCCTGCTTCGACATTGAGCGTCTCATCGGATATTTCGGCATATATTTCCGGATTTGGCCAGCATAGCCGGGAGGATACCAAGTAATATCGTCCAGGCCCGATTTCTACAGAAGCACTCGATTTGGCTTCTTGAGATGTGAGGCTTGCGTCAATGAGTTTGACGAGTTCCTCAGGAGATTTATCTGCGTCAACCAAACCCAACAATGCACTACGATCAGATAAGGCAGAGTCGAGGGTTACCTTCGGATTATCGTACTCCCTCCGCGCGGATGTAATGCTCATCGGTCCCAAAGGACGTTTGAGCAAGCCAACATCTACATACACCACAGATTCGGGGCTTCGTATCTCGGGATTTCTCCACTCGATACTCAGGTTGACCTTACCCTTGTTAGGATCAGACGGACCAGAATTTGGCTCACCACAACCGCTCAGACTAAATGATAGAAAAAACAACCCAACCATCAAGAATAAATATTTATTGTTGATCATTTTCGAAAGCCGGACAAATGCTTATTTTCCGGGTCGCAACATAATTCTAGCTGGGTAAAGATGGAGTTAAGAATCTTCTTGGGTGTAGCGGGCAGGCAAACCGGAGCGCTCGCTCTCCAGAATGGCCTGGGCGATCTCCCAGCCTTGTCCGGGCCGGCCAACCATGCAATCTTCCGGCACCCGGACGTTTTCAAACAGGAGTTTTCGCTCGCTGCCGGCCAGCAGCCGCAACGTCTTGATGGAGATGCCCGGAAGGGTGGTTTTGACCATCAGCAGGCCAAGGTTTTCGTGACGGGGCAGGTCTGGATCAGTGACCGCCAGGGTCCAAAGATAGTCGGGGTCGAAACGGCCGGTGATGAAGTTCTTTTCACCGTTGATAACGTAATCATCGCCGTCCCATATGGCCTGGGTGGCTATAGAGGCGAAGTCGGAGCCGCTATTGGACTCGTTGAATGCCTGCCAGGTGATGGTCTCGCCCCGCAGACATGGAAGGACGTAACGCTGTTTTTGCTCTTCGGTGCCCCAGGACATCACCGCCGGGATCCACCGGTAGTTATCGCCCATGGTGGGCAGGCGCAACCGGCCTAATTCCTGCTGGATGACGTTAGCCGCCGCGGGGCTAAGACCGCCGCCACCATATTCCCTGGGGTAGTTGGGCGCCAGCCAACCCTGTCCGCCCAGCTTGCGCCGGAATTCCTTTATCTTAGTTTGGGCGTCCTGATCCAAGGGGCTGCCATCGGCGGGAACGGCGATCTGGGCCGGGGTGTTCTCTTCCAGCCAAGCCCGCACGGCCCATCGAAAACCGCGCTGTTCCTCGCTTTGACTTTCTTCAAAGTCCATTAGCCGCCGGCCCTTGTCTAGATTAAGGTTTTCGCCAAAAGCCTAGGGATTACAGAAAAACGGGCGGGGCCTTGTTTCCTGGCTCCCCGCCCGCGAATATCCAATCCGATAAAGGTTAGACGCCCGAGACCCCGGTGGTCGAAGGTGTTGCCGCCGCCCGCTCCCGGGTTCGGCTGATGCCCATGCGCCGGGCCATGATCACCTTTTGAATCTCGACGGTTCCACCTGGATGGGCGCCGGTGAGGCTGCTGCGCTGGTAAACTTCGGGCGCTCCGTTAAATGGCGCAGTGGGCTCGCGGACCCCCAGCAGGGAATACATCCCCATGATGTCCCGGGCCCGGTCCGCGTTGCGTATTCGGAATTCCTTCTGGAACATGGAATTTTGCGAGCCGTGGTAGGTCATTTCCTGGCGGGCCTGGTACATCCAGAAGTTTCGTTGGGCCAACAGGGTGTGGGTGTGGGAGTCGATGTAGGCATCCATGGCCGTCTGCTGTAACACTGGGTCAGCCGACAATGGTTGGCCGTTGCGCGTGGTCTTGCTGGCGAATTCCAGCAGGTTCTCCAGGGCTTCGTCCCTGGGGAAGGCGATGCCGCGGCCTCCGTGTTCGATCTCCAGGGTGGTCTGGGTCACCTGCCAGCCCTGGTGGTCGTCGCCGATTAGGTGGTCGCCGGGGACGCGCACGTTGTCCATGAAAATGAAGCTCTGGTCATGGCCGGTGAGCAGGTTCAACCGTTGGAGTTCCAGGCCGGGGGATGGCGCGGGAACCAGGAAATAGCCCAAGTTCCGGTGCCTGGGGGCGTCATTGTCGGTTACGATGGGGCCGAAAAGCAGGTCCACGTCGCCATGGCCGCTGATGAAAGTCTTTTGTCCTGTGATGATCCAGTCGTCGCCGTCCCGCACCGCTTTGCTCTGGAGCGATGCCAGATCTGAACCGGCGTTGGGCTCAGTAAAGTTCTGAAAGGCGATCTTTTCAGCGGTGAGCAGGGGTTTGAGGAACTTTTGCTTCTGCTCGTCGGTACCCCAAACCAGAAGGGTGGGGAAAATATAGGGGTTGGTGAAGCCACGGACCACCCTGGCGCGTTCGAATTCTTCCAAGAGGATGGTCTCGTGTTCCCCGGAAAGGCCGCCGCCGCCATATTCCGTGGGATAGGTGGGATACAACCAACCTTTGGCGGCCAGCTGCATGTGCATGTCCCGCCAGAACTTGTACAGTTCGTCGGTGAGATCCAGCCGGTCCACTGGGGATTTCATGTCCTCGGGAATATTGGCTTGAAGCCAGTCCCGGACCTCTCGCCTGAATTCCTCTTGCTCGGTGGAGTAGGCTAGTTTGAAGTCCATTACAGGCCTCCTGAGATTGGGTCTAGATTCAGGATTCACGCTCGCCAAGATCTGGCGAAACCCGTCGGGTTAGCTTTGATTTTAGCCCTCCGAACGTACAGTTTGGAGGCACTGTTGTCAAGTGTTAGCCGGGTCTCGTCAGGGTCTTTTGATTATCCAACTAAGGTGGACCCCATCAGTTGGACAGTATTGGAGCAATGTTAAGTGAGGGTCCCGCTGTCTTTCCAAGGTCTACCAATGCTCTGGTTGGCAGCCACCTCCTCTCTTTTGACTGTTCATCTGATTG
>DAOUHE010000058.1:0-3641 GCA_034428715.1 Dehalococcoidia bacterium
CCGTCGGCGTACATGCCGGGCCTGTTGACGGTTCGGACCATTGCGGCCGAGAGGGCCTGCTGTTTCCGGTTTCCAGGCATCTGCACCTCCGGACCGGTATACCTAAAGGTATACCAAGATTTGCCGGATTATAGCGGATGTCCCTGGACGTTACAAGACCTCAATTAGGGCTGTTGAGACTGGAATAAATAGACCAACAGGACTTTGTGAGACTGCCTAGGACGTTGTTGGAACAATATCTGGCGGAGGGAGTGGGATTCGAACCCACGATACAGTCACCCGTATAGCGGTTTTCAAGACCGCCGCCTTCGTCCACTCGGCCATCCCTCCAAAATCGCCGGCCCTGTTGCCAGGTTTTTACCGTTATTTGACCGGCTCAGCCTGGGACAGTTGATCCAGCGGATGGGCGGCGAGTCGCTGGAGGTTGCCCCAGCCCGTCACCGTAAATCCATATTACCATACGGGTTGAATATGCTTGATATGCCCGTGGAGGCCAAGGCCCCGTCGAAAACCAATTCCTCGGCCCGGTGAACCAACCAAGTAAAATCAACTGGGTAGGTCATCGGCTTCAGGTTGGGTTGGATAGGTCCTTACCACATAACCTGGGTTGTCCATAACTAGCTTCTCCCTCGCCCGTGGCGGTCTGATTCACCTTGACACTAATATAGGCCGATGCTAAAATCGCCACCGTTCCCCAGGCTAGGTTTTTGCCATAATACCCCTGCGTGATGTAGGATTTTATTGGTTGGAGCGGCAAGGCAGCGAGCCAGTCAAAACCAGCCCAATTCCGGGAAGGAGGGCCGAGAATGGCTCCAGAGATCTTCAAGGGACTCAAAGATGTATATCTGGACACTACGGAGTCCAGTTTCATCGACGGCCAGGAAGGAAAACTTCTCTATCGTGGTTACAACATCCATGACCTAGCCGAAAAGTCTACATTTGAAGAAGTTGTGTATTTACTACTTTACGGAGCATTGCCCACCACCAGCCAACTACAAGAATTTGACAGTGTCCTCAAGGCCAATAGGAGAATCCCCGACGAGGTGATTCAGGTATTGGACCTGGTTAAGAATAGCCATCCCATGGACGCCCTTCGCACCGGCCTCTCAGCGTTGGCTGGATTCGATCCTGACGTGGACGATAATTCGGAAGAAGCCACCATACGCAAGGGGATCAGGCTTACCGCCATGGCCCCCACTATCGTAACGGCCCATCACCGGTTGCGTCAGGGTCTGGAACCGGTGGCGCCAAATCCCAACTTGAACCATTCGGGCAACTTCCTTTACATGCTGTTTGGAGAGGAAGCCGACGAAGAAACCAACAAGCTGTTGGACGTGGATTTCATACTTCACGCCGAGCACGGAGCCAACGCCTCGGCATTCGGAGCCAGGGTGGCGGCATCCACCCTGTCAGACCTTCATTCAGCTGTGGTCACCGGCGTAGGCGTGCTGAAAGGCCCGTGGCACGGTGGCGCCGCCGAAGAAGTGATGAAGATGGCTTTGGACATCGGCAATCCGGAAAACGCGGAAGAGTACGCCCGGAAACTGCTGGACTCCGGCGAGCGTATCATGGGTTTCGGCCACCGGGTCTACAAGGCGGAAGACCCCAGGGCCAGGCACCTGCGAGAGCGTTCCAGGGAGCTGGGCGAGAAGATGGGCCACCCAGAATGGTTCCAGATACTGACATACCTAGAAGACAAGGTCATGGTTCCGTACCGGTCCCGCGGTATCTTTGTGAACGTGGACTTCTTTGCGGGATCGATCTATTACCTTCTGGGTATACCCGACGATCTGTTCATCTCCATATTCGCCCTGGGCCGAATCCCTGGATGGGCGCTGCAGTGTGTGGAGCAATACCGGGACAACATGTTGATTCGCCCTCTGTTGGAGTATTCGGGAGAAATGGATCTGGAGTTCGTACCTATAGAACAGCGGGGGTAGCGCTCCTGTGGCGTTTTTCAAGGTTATCGAAGGGGCCCATCACGGGCCCCCTTTTTATTTCGGTGATGTTAGATGCTTAATTCGGAGTCCGCATTTTTAGAGCGCCGGCCGGACCAGTGGCGGGGTGATGCCGCCGTTTAGGCTTGGTATGCGCTTATGACCGCCGAAAAAGAGATCCGCCACCGCATCATGGACCGGGGAGCGATAACGTTTGCCGAATTCATGCACCTGGCGCTTTACTGGCCTGGAGGCGGGTATTACAGGGGACCTGGTGACCCCATAGGCGGTCCCCATGGCGATTTCTACACCAGCCCGCTGGTTCACCCCGCGTTTGGCGCTCTGCTATCGGTGCAACTTTTCCAGATGTGGCAACTCATGGACCGTCCCAGCCCTTTTACCGTTTTAGAGCTGGGGGCAGGCAACGGGCTTCTCTGCCGGGACGTGGTTAAATATTCGACAAACCTGCCTGAAGGGTTCCCTCAAGACCTAGGGTATATTTGCCTGGACGTGGACTCCCTGCCTGGTCTGGAAACGGAATCTGCCGCCACCGAAGGGAGGCCGCCAGTGGTCCGCGTAGCCGCCGACTGGCACGATTGGGGAACTTTAGCGCCGCCAGCGGGGATACCAGTTGGAAAATTTCGTGGTTGCGTCCTTTCCAACGAGTTGCTGGACGCCTTTCCAGTTCATCAGGTGATTAGGAAGGGAGGAAAGTTGCTAGAGGTCTACGTGGCCTTGAACCAGGGCGAACTGGCCATCGTCCATGATGGGCCCTCCACCCCGAAACTGGAGGAAAGACTGGATGGGCTGGGCTTGGCGCTGGCCGAAGGGCAAACGGCGGAGATCTGCCTTGGCTTGGCGGACTGGGCTGAATCGGTCTCTAACGTCTTGAAAGATGGGTTCGTGTTGACCGTGGACTACGGCAGGGAGGCCAAGGACCTGTATTCCAACGCAGACCGTCCCAGGGGAACGTTGACGACTTTTTATCGCCACATCCAGACCGATGCTCCCTTGCGCCGCATCGGTGGCCAAGACATCACCGCGCAGGTGGACTTCACCTCGGTCGTGAATGAAGGCCGTAATGTTGGTCTGTTACCGGTTGGTCACTCGACCCAGCGGGAATTCTTGCTCAACCTGGGGCTGCAACAATGGCAAAGAGGTTTGACCCGGCTGGGTCTCCTACAGCACCAGACCGGCGCCAACCGCGCGGGAATGGTGGACCTGGTGCGGCCCGGCGGCCTGGGTGATTTCAAGGTTTTGGTCCAAGGTAAAGGTGTAGCGAGTCCCGCCCTTTGGGGATTCCAAACCAGCGGCCAACACGAGGAATTGAAAGATTTGATGGATTCGGTACCGGCGCCCCTCATGACTCCAGAACATCTGGACCTGAATCAGGCGCGGAACCCCGGTACGGAATTCCAGATCGAAGACTATTGGCCGCCGTTTGCAGCCATGGACCGGAATGAAGAAGTGTAACCTTAGGAACTGTCACGAAATAACTTGTTCTTTACTACATGCTCAGCTATACTTAATGGGTGATAGTTGAAGGAGCGATTCAAGCTCGTTACCAAGCGATTGACCCCGTTGTGGACGAGCGGGTGCGGCGGCTGGTGCTTGCCGCTGAGGCGTCGGCGGCCGGGCGTGGTGGCCAGGCAGCGGTTGCAAGGGCCACCGGAGCTTCTCGCGGGACGATTCGCCGCGGCATAC
>DAOUHE010000059.1:0-8228 GCA_034428715.1 Dehalococcoidia bacterium
GCAACGATTATGTTGCCTACTACCACGGTTACCCTGGACACCAATCCAGGACCGTTGTGATAGGCCAACCCACCCAAGAGCAAAAGGAAACCTATGGGGTGATGCTAGATATTTACCGGATGACCGTCGGTGCGTGCACAGGTCGGCCCAGCGAGGACCCGGGTTAGGTCGAGCACACGGACGCCCGACAACGGCCGATCACCGTCGGGGAGCTTTTCCGGCGGACTGTCGCCAATCTTAACGATCTCCATCAGCGGCAGCGAGGCGATTGAGGCGACCTGCGGGTGCTGGCCCCATTCTTCCATGGTGCGCACCATGCCCCCGGCGCCGTTCGCGGCGATGATCGCCTCCTCAAGCTCGAGAGCATCCCACTGTGCCACCGCTTTGGCCACCGCCTGGCGATCTTCCGGCACGCCTAGCACGCTCAGGGCGGCGGCACGATGGTTCGGGAAATTGCAGTGGAGATAACTCCAGCGGCCGTTCTTGGCTGGATAGACGCCCATCACCGCGTTGCGCTCGGTCGAAACGGGTGCTTCGTCCATTTGCAGGTAATACCCGCTGCGTAGTGAGGCTGTCGCCTGGCGAGTATCGACTGCGACCTCCTGCCGACGCCCGGTGCGCAATTCCCACAGATCGGAGACGGCGAGGCCGATTGCCGCGAGCGCGGCGGCACTGGTCTCGCCGATGCGGAACGGCGTGGGCAATATCGGATCGGTACCGCCGGTTATCTCAACAACGCGGGCGGAATCCTCGAGCCAACCGGCGATCGGCAAAAGCGTGCCAAGAGCATCATTGGTCATGGTCGAAACTTCTCCCTCTTTGCTATGGAGCGCACCTATCTAAGCCCGTTTTAGCCTCCTGGAAGGACCGTCGGTATCGCCGTACATGGGGGATAGTGAGGTGGCCATCTCCAGCGTTGAGAGGCTGCCCATTGCCCGCATGGGCCAACCCGAAGATATCGCCGAGGCGGTGGTTTTCCTCGCGTCGCCAGCGGCCCACTACATCACTGGACAGGCGCTTAATGTAGACGGTGGCATGGTGATGGATTAGCAAACCTAAATTCATCGGGGATGCACCTCTCTGCCGAGTCTTCCAAGCCGAGACCGTTATTGGCTTCCCCGACCCTCTCAGAAGGACCCACGAGGTTTATCACAGAGAAATACACTTCCCGATTTTTGTTCAATGGTGGTAAACTCTTTGCTGCTGGAGTCCAATTCATAGTTGCCGTCGCGGGATAACCCAAAGGCGCTAACGTTCTTCCTCATCCTGCCGCAAGCCGTTTTTGCCGGAGCCGGGCTTAAACCTATGAGGCGGTAGGCACAGGCTAAAGCCACGATTCCTGATGGCGTAGTTGTTGTCCCGGCTGGGAAATCCTCAGGAGTTGGTTGCCATTGCAAACTCGGTCAATTGATATACTTGACCGGTTATCTCCCGATTAAGTCATGGAAGTGGACCAAAGCCAAGATTGTCACGGTAGTTCGTCTTATGTTAGTAATTCCCACCTAGCAGAAGCGCCCTCAGGAGCAATGATCTTGAGTGATCTAACGAACACGAAATTCGTCCAGACCTCGGTGCTAAACATAGGGTATGGAGATCATGGGGATATCTCAGGGTTTCCAATCATACTTCTTCACGGATTTCCCTACGACGTGCGTTCTTGGGATGCGGCCGTACCCCAATTGGCCGACGCTGGGTATAGGGTCCTTGTGCCATACCTTCGAGGATACGGGCCTACCAGCTTTATTAATTCAGATTCCCCTCGTATGGCCGAGCAGGCCGCTATCGCTCAAGACGTTGTTGACTTCGCGGAAGCTCTTGAAATAGGGCAATTCGCCCTTTCTGGTTTTGATTGGGGCAACCGCGCCGCCTGCATTACATCGATCCTGCATCCTCAAATGGTCAAAGCTCTAGTTGCCATCGGCGGTTATACGGTACAAAACACGGTGACTAGGGAGAAGCCAGCCGCCGCTGCTGCTGAGGCAAAGCGCTGGTATCAGTGGTACTTCAATACAGAGCAGGGACGCGTTGGCCTGGAACAGAATCGAAGAGACATCATCCGTCACCTCTGGGAAACATGGTCACCGGGGTGGGAGTACACAGACGAAGCTTTCAACCGCTCCGCCGCCTCCTTCGATAACCCCGACTTCGTGGAAATCACCCTCCATTCATACCGGCACCGTCATATGAACGCGCCAGGAGAGGATCGGTTTCTTGAAGTCGAGCGCAAACTGGCAGCAAGTCCTCCGATTTTGGTGCCGTCCATAGTTTTGCGGGGGGCGGATAGCGGCTTCGGAGCACCTTCCCAAGACCCATCAGCAGATAAAGAGAGATTTCCTGGGCTTGTCGCGAGGCGGATCGTGGCGGGCGCCGGGCACGACCTTCCGGTTCAACGTCCAGATGAGGTTTCGGCGGCCTTGCTTGAGCTTTTGTAGGGTCTTTTCTGTAGAAAAATCGAGTGGAGGATTTCTTGGTAGAGGATCTGTCCTGTAATCGGATGCACTCTTTTATTCGATGTCCGCGAAATTCGAATTTTACAAACCCGCCGAAGAAGATTGACAAGCACCAAAGACCAACATTAAGCTCCCACTAACCTGATCGGACCTTGCTACCGGCATCGGGCCGGCCGGTATGGGAAATCCCGGTTGGTAGCTTGAGACATCCTAGAATGGTCTATCCTCAGGGGAGTCATTAGATTCTGGGAATTCCTATTTCAAAAGACACGGCATTGAGGGAGGTTCCATGAAATATGATGTTGTTATCGTCGGTGGGGGAGCCGCCGGATCGGTGTTGGCCAGCAGATTGGCTGAAAACCCGAATACGTCCATCTTGTTGCTGGAAGCCGGGCCGGATTACCCAGACCCAGCCAACCTTCCAGACGAAATCAAGTTCGGCGGCACAAGATACGCGGAATCCCCAAATTCGGAACACAACTGGGCACTGCGGGGAACCATCACCGAGGAGCAAGGGGAGATCCACGTGGCCCAGGGCAAGGTGATAGGGGGAGGTTCGTCCATCAACGGCCAGGCGATGCAGAGGGGGTTGCCCGACGATTTTGATGCCTGGTCTTCTTATGGCAATGATGAATGGTCTTATACCAAGGTATTGCCTTTCTTCAGAAAATACGAGCGCGATCTTGATATTCGGGATGATTTCCACGGAACGGAAGGGCCTATCCCGGTAAGACGCCGCCAGTCAGGTCCGTGGCCCGATATACAAAAAGCCTTTCATGCGGCCTGTTTACAGGCTGGGTTCGGCGCTACCGAAGATACGAATGGCCCAAATCCCTCGGGCGTTGGCGTGTCTCCGTCGAACAACCTGGACGGGATCAGAGTGAGCGCCGCCATGGCTCATCTAAATCCGATGCGCCACTGTCTCAACCTTACGGTGAGGGGAGGCGTTTTGGCCAGGAAGGTCCTTTTTGATGGTCTAAGGGCCGTGGGGGTGGAAGTCGAAAGCGGTGGCGAGGTTTTCACCGTCGAAGCAGACCGGGTCGTATTAAGCACCGGCGCCATCAAGTCGCCACACCTGCTCATGCTTTCAGGGATCGGGCCCGCGGACCAACTGCGGCAATTTGGGATACCATTGGTTCATGAGCTACCTGGGGTAGGACAGAACTTATTCAATCACATGAGCGCCCAGTGCACCTTCAAAGTCAAAGATGGGATCGACCTGGCTCGCCACGATCCCGATTCGATTCACTTTGGGTTGCACTACACCTCCCAAGGGTCGAGCGAGAACAACGATATGCTCCTGAGGAGCAGCCCGATGATCGACCCACGCGAGGAACGAGTCCGCGGTGTGCGGACCAAGTACCTGAACGGCGACGTCCCGCCGGAACAGGTGGCCCGGATATCTTGCACCCTTGGGTTGCCCGATGGCGCGGGATACGTTAGCTTGGCATCTGCCGACCCCAGCGTACAGCCGTCTTTTAACTACCGTTATCTCCAGCATCCAAACGACATTCGACGTGTCCGGGAAGGACTGCGTATGGCGATAAGCTTCCTGGAATCCGACGCGTTTAAAGACGTGGCCGATCATCGGATCCAGCCGACCGATGACATTCTGGCCGACGACGACGCTTTCGACCTCTGGTTACGCCAAACCGTGGGAACCGCCAGGCACGTGTCCGGGACCTGTAAGATGGGACCCGATTCCGACCCAATGGCGGTTGTCGATCAATATTGCAGAGTGAAGGGCGTAGAAGGGCTGTCGGTGGTGGATGCGTCGGTGATGCCGCGCGTTCCAAGGTCTGGTGGGGCCCATGCGACGGTCCTCATGATTGCGGAACGTGCCGTCGAATGGATCGTGCCGGATTAACCTCGCTTTACCGTCGTCTCAAAATTTCAACATATAGGGGCCTTCCGCTGAAACTTCGCGTTGAACCTTTGATAGACATGGCGAAGGCCCCCAAGGTATGTCGGAGGGATGTTCATGCCCCGATTAACGCCAATCACTAAAAGAGAGCAAGTCAGCGCTGACGGTTTAGCAGCGTTTGACGCTATCATAGAATCCAGAGGCAGCATCAACGCGCCCCAGTCAATGCACATGTATGTGCCAGAGATCGCTCGATGTTCAAATGACCTCAGCGACTCATTGCGATACCGGTCCCATCTCTCCGATCATGATACCGAGTTGGCCATCATCACCGCCGCCCGCGAAATGGACTGCGATTACGTATGGTCGGGTCACTCCAGGGCGGCACTGAAAGCAGGCGTCAGACAGGAGGCGATAGACATCGTCGCGAACCTGGGAAGCCTGGATGGTCTAACGGAACCGGAAGCGGTGATCGTACGCTTCGGCAGAGAGGTGATTGGGGATCATAAGCTTTCGCAAGAAGCATTCGACGCGGCAGTGAATCAGTTTGGAGAAGCAAATACCATCGTCCTGGGGGCTCTAATGGGCCACTATACGATGATGAGTTGCACGTTGATAGCGACCGATACAAGGCCAGCCGAAGGGGCGCCCGTCTTACCGAAACGTCCATAGGACCGACAGGAAACCAAACCAGTCCATCCGGGTGCATTGGCGCTATCCCAACCTAATGTTATCGATGCAAATGCGGTCACGATTGCGGCGCCGGCAGTCTTACCAACGCGGTGACCAACAGAGGATTGCCTTACCGCCCTAGCCTTTATCCCCACGATACTAGGTGATGATAGCCAATTCACCGATGTCTGAGCCATGCCGCCCTGGCCCTACTAGAACCCCGCCGTGCTTCCTACCCAAGTTATAGACGTCACTTTCCGTCGGCGCCGAGCGGCAGGGGTCCAACTTGAAGCTTCTGGCCATGCCACGGTAATCTCCTGACCGTGTAATAGGATAGCGGCCCGAAGTGCGGAACGGCCGTTACCGGGCCAGATCCTGTGCCTTTGATGCCCAAACGCTTCTAAGCCTGCTTCTCAACAGGAACCCCAGCCTCGCTTTCAGCCGAAGGCTATTTTCGTGTGTTACGCCAATTGATTAGGGGGTGCTCCCTCTCAGAGACACCCTGGCACGCTGCTACGCTGTTCGAAGCCTGAAATTGGTCCCGCTGTGGGATTTACGCCCCTGGTTGATACCGCTTCGAATTTTCATAGAAGGGTGGTGAAGTAAGTAATGGGTATCTCCCGGGGGGGCGAAACCGAACTCACCAGCTTCATGGCGCTAACACGAATTGGGTCCGTGCGCATAAACCTACTTCACACACCTCACCTAGCGGTAATATCAGATCCCCATTGGTTAAGGCCTCTTGCCTGAATTGGATGGTATACGTCATCGGTTAACGAAGTGACCTGTCAATAATTGTTTGTATCCAAAGTATCGTCAAGGAAGCTGAGATGAAAAAGATGAAGGGCAATCTATTAGTTCAGTTCTCGGTAATTAGTTTCGTGACCATGGCTATTTTGGCCGTGGCCATTGGGGGAATACTGACCACCAGACTTGAACGCAATGTCGGGTTGCTTAAGGATCACGGCGCTGCCATGATGTCGGGCCAAATGATCAAGCCCGCCGATACGTTTTCAATTCCCAGCCTTTCTCAGGACGTCCGGGAATTGCGATGGATATCGTACGGTGCGGTGGGTACTGGTTTTATTGTCCTTTATGTATCACTGTTCGCCATTGTCCGGCGGGGTTGGCGCACCATCAACCAACAGCAAAGCACCTTGGTAGACACGAATGAAGAGATGCGAGCGACCAACCAGGAACTGCTGGACACCCAAGAAAAGTTAGTTCGAACCGAAAGGCTTGCCGCCATTGGTTCGTTGGCTGCCGCGGTGGCCCACGAGCTCAGGAATCCCTTGGGCGGGATCAAAAACACTGCCTACTATATCAACTCCAAGCTGGTTGATTCAGATCTGGCAAGGGAAAATCCCAAGATTCTCCAGTACCTGGAAATGATGAACGAGGAGATAACCAGCTCCAACCAGATCATCACAGACCTGATGGACTTTTCCCGGGTCAACCCTCCGGAAACGGCGCCGACGGACATTGAGTCGTTGGTTGAGAACGCCCTGTCTCGCATTGAAGTGAAGGATAGCGTACGGGTGAAAAAGAACTTCACCCATGATGTACCAGAAGTATCGGTGGACAAAGACCAGGTTCGCCGCGCCATCACCAACTTGATAAGAAACGCCGACGATGCGATGGAGGACGGAGGGGACTTGACGATCAGCGTCGCTGAATCCAATGGATATGTGGAATTACAGGTTCGTGACACGGGTCCTGGAATATCCGAAGATAAGCTGGCCAAAGTGTTCGATCCCCTCTTTTCCACCAAAGCGAAGGGCATCGGAATGGGGTTGCCCATCGTCGGCGAGGTGGTCCACAAGCATAACGGGACCATAGACGTGACGAGTAATCCGGGCGAAGGCACTACCTTTACCATCAAGCTTCCCTTGGATAATGGACTGACGGGTAATGGGTCTGCAACCAATGGGTCGGCGAGTAATGGGCTGTCGCATAACGGGTCGGCGAGTAACGGGTTGGCGGGTGATGGGTCAATGCCGCCAACTCGAACATCAACCGCAAATGATCTGGGAGAAAGATAATGGGCAATGAAAAAGGCAAAGTGTTAGTGGTTGACGACCAGAGAGTCTTGCGCTTAAGCCTCGCTGGGATCATTGAAGACCAATGGTATGAAGTGACCGACGTCGAGGATGGTTATCAAGCGATCGAGGCAGTTAGGGAATCGAACTATGATCTAGTCTTCATGGATATAAAAATGCCCGGCATCAACGGAGTACAGGCCTTTCGGGAAATCAAAAAGATCAACCCAGATTCCGTAGTGGTTATGATGACGGGCTTTGCCGTAGAGGACCTTGTTAAAGATGCCCTAGAGGAAGGGGCTTTTACGGTGGTGTATAAGCCATTCGAATTGGAGCGGGTCATCACCCTCATAGATTCGGTTTTCAAGTCCCTCCTGGTCCTGGTGGTTGATGACCGCACCGCTGATCGGGATGTCCTGAGCGAAATCCTAACGGATAAAGGCTATTTCGTGGCTACGGCCGCCGACGGCAAACAGGCGATAGAGATGGCCGGTGATGGTCATTACGACATCATCTTCATGGACATCAAGATGCCCGGCATGGATGGCTTAGCGACATTTGAGGAGATCAAATCCATGAATCCCGAAGCACGGGTGATATTCATGACGGGCTTCGTAGTAGAGGAATCATTGAAGGAAGCGCTGGATGCGGGCGCCTATCCGATAGCGTACAAGCCTCTGGATATCGATAACATTTGCGGGCTTCTGGCCCAAGTCTCTGCCGAAAAAGTGAAATGACCCCAGGCGCGGCAGAAATATTGGTGGTGGAAGACGATGCCGTGATGCGGGTAACCTTGGCCGACATCCTGGAGGAGCAAGGGTATCAGGTCATTGGTTGCCAAAGCGGAATAGAAGGCGCCCAACTCATCAAGCAATCCCCTCCAGACGTGGTCATAGCCGACCTGCGCCTGCCGGATCTAAATGGTCTTCAACTCCTGGAAACTCTCAAGGAGATCAAGCCAGAGGCTGCCTTTATCCTCATCACCGGCCACGCCAGCTTGGAGACGGCTGTGGCGGCTCTGAATGATGGAGCCTTCGCCTACGTAACCAAACCTTTTAATATCGACGAGGTCTGCACTGAGGTGGACCCGGAAATTCGGACAGGTGGCTAAGTGAGAATCCTGCTCCTAAAATAAGCGCAGCTGTGGCTGTGAAGGAGGAGTGGGACATGTCAAAAGAACGGAGGAAGCACAGCCCGTCATTC
>DAOUHE010000060.1:0-8967 GCA_034428715.1 Dehalococcoidia bacterium
ATATGAAAACGGGGAATTTGAGCGAATCAGGCCGCATTTGATGCCCTTGGAATGCGGGATTATATTTGACGGTATCCCAGAAGGAGCTATATCCAGGAAAGTTGGTTTGATCTGGGGAATCCCGGCCAATATCTCCCTGGTCTGGGCTGGTGTGGCAGGCTCTCCGCCATGTTGCCAGGCCATCGCCACCGCCCAATCGGTGTAACCGGCGTTGGAACGGGGCGATGGATCGTTGGGAAAGAAGGGGCTGTCTTCAAAACCCACCCGCATGTGGGCGCCGGTGGCTATCGCGATGGCGGCGATGCCAAATGTCTGGCTGCCGCTGCTTTGGGCGAGCCAGGTGGCTTCCGGATAAAATTCCTTGATGTTGTCGGTGATCATAAAATAGTGCCGGGGCGAGCCAACCATGGATTGGCGTCCATCGCCCCAGTGGGCCGAAGGCTCCACCAGGAAATATCGGCTGCTTTTGATATACCCCTTTCTCATTAGGGTGACCGCGTTGTTCAACATGCCGGTATAGTGCACTGCTGGCTCTGGGAATGTCCCACGTCGGTAGCAGGTGTCCAAGGTGGCGATGATGTCCTCGTAGCTGTTAGGACTAACGGTCGTCCGCCGCCTGCCATTCTTCGGGTCCGGCGCCCAGCGGGCGCCTTTCCCCAGGTTCAACGACACCATCTCCACCGGGTTGGGTGTTTCCAATAGATAGCCGGTCACGGCTTCCACCGGCGCGTCGGACCGCCGGGCGGTGGTGTGGTTCAACACCAGGTCGCATTGGGCCCGTATCATCGCGGAAGCCTGGGCGTACCACTGAGGGTCGTAGCTGATGCCGCCATCGGGTGTCCGGGCGTGAATGTGGACTCGTGAATGTGGACTCGTGAATGTGGACTCGTGAATGTGGACTCGTGAATGTGGACTCGTGAATGTGGACTATGGAAGCGCCGGCGTCATAACAGCGCACCGCCTCTTGCGCCACTTCCTCGGGTGTCCACGGCACGTTGTGTTGTCCTCTCGGCCCCGGCCGCCGTTGAGGCAGGCCTTGATGATTATCCCGTCCATGCTCACTCCGTACGCCGATTGCTGCTGGTGGATAAGACGCCCAATCGCTCAGGCCTCCCGCTGATGTATGTTAATATATGGCGAGACTCCGGTAACTTCCCCAGTCGTGATTCACGGGAGGCGTAATATGGTGGATTATCAACCAAACCTAGTCCTTTCAACGAAAGAATTCAAGGTGGTGGGTTCCAGACCCATCCGCCATGATGGAGCCGATAAGGTCACGGGCCGGGCGCAGTATGGCGCGGACATCCAACTCCCCGGCTTGTTGTTCGGAAAGATATTAAGGAGCCCCCACGCCCACGCCAAGATCAAGTCCATCGACGCCAGCAAAGCTTTGGCGATGCCCGGCGTGCATGCGGTGGTCACCGCGGCCGACTGGGAACAGCCTTCGGGCAAGATAGAAGACCTGGCCGAGGGTTCCATTCACAACCTGCGTTTTTTGAGCAACAATGTGCTGGCCTACGATAAGGTCCTTTACAAAGGCCACGCCATCGCGGGTGTGGCGGCGGACAGTTCCCACTTGGCCGAGCAAGCCGTGGCCGCCATCAACGTGGACTACGAAGTGCTTGCACCCGTCGTGACGTTCCGGGACGCCTTGAAAGATGACGCCCCAATCCTCCACGAACGTTTGCAGAGCCTGTCCAACCCCGGATTGCGGGCAGGTGGCTACAAGCCGGACGCCGACACCAGCAAGGGAACCAACCTTGCCAATCAATTCGAGTTCAAGCTGGGCGACATCGAAAAGGGATTCCAGGAAGCCGATGTCATCGTTGAAAAAGAGACCAACACTTCAGCTGTCCACCAAGGTTACATCGAGCCCCACACGGGAACCGCCCGTTGGAACACCGACGGGAGCCTGACCGTATGGTCCAGCACCCAGGGGCACTTCAACGTCAGAGACTTGATGTCCAGGATGCTGGGACTGCCCGTTTCCAAGATCAAAGTGATACCGATGGAGATTGGCGGCGGTTTCGGCGCCAAGGGAATTATTTATTCTGAACCGGTGGCTGCGTTGCTGGCTAAGAAGGCCAATAAGCCGGTGAAAGTCACCATGTCCCGCACCGAAGTTTTCGAAGCCAGCGGCCCCACGTCGGGCACCAATGTCAGGGTGAAATTGGGCGCCACCAACGACGGCAAACTGCTGGCGGCCGAAGCCCATTTGACCTTTGAGTCCGGCGCATTCCCCGGCTCTCCAGTGCCCGGCGGCTGCAACTGCATCTTCTCTCCCTACGATATCCCCAACACCTACTTGGAGGGGATCGATGTGGTGGTCAACAAGCCCAAGTCGGCCGCGTACCGGGCTCCCGGCGCGCCGGCCGCGGCCTTCGCCATGGAAACGGCGATCGACGAACTCTGCGAGAAGCTGGGCATGGACCCGCTGGAATTTCGGCTGCTTAACAGCGCCAAAGAGGGCACCCGCCGGGCCACCGGGCCGCTGATGCCCTACGTGGGATTTGTGGAAACCCTCAACGCCGCCAAGGAGCATGCCCACTACTCGGCACCCCTGGAAGGCCCCAACCGGGGCAGGGGCGTGGCCAGCGGGTTCTGGGGCAACGGAACAGGCCCGGCCAGCGCCATGGTCATAGTCAATGCCGATGGCACGGTAAACCTGGTGGAAGGTTCGGCGGACCTCAGCGGCACCCGCGTGGCTTTCGCCCAGCAGGCTGCCGAGGTTTTGGGAATCGCGGTCGAAGACGTCATACCTTCGGTGGGCGACACCGAGTCGGTGGGGTTCACCTCCAACAGCGGCGGCAGCGGCGCGACGTTCAAGACCGGCTGGGCCACCTACGAGGCCGCCCAGGACGTGAAACGGCAGATGATAGCCCGGGCCGCCACGATCTGGGAGATCTCCGAAGATAACGTGGAATACGTAAATGGGGTCCTACAGCACAAGTCTGACCCAGAACTGAAATTGACCTTCCGGCAGATGGCCGCCCGGCAGAACGCCACGGGTGGAGCCATCACCGGGAATGCCGGCGTGAACCCTGGAGGGGCGGGACCGTGTCTTGCCACCCACATAGTGGACGTGGAGGTCGATCCCGATACTGGTAAAGTGACGGTATTGCGGTACACTGCGGTCCAGGACGTGGGCAAGGCCATCCACCCCGGATACGTGGAAGGACAGATCCAGGGAGGCGCGGTTCAGGGCATCGGCTGGGGATTGAACGAAGAGTATTTCACCAGCGACCAGGGTGTGATGATGAACTCTACCTTCCTGGACTACAGGATGCCAACCAGCCTGGACCTGCCGATGATCGACACTGTCATCGTGGAAGTCGCCAATCCTAGCCATCCGTTTGGCGTTCGGGGCGTGGGTGAAGTGCCAATCGTTCCTCCCATGGCCGCCCTTTCCAATGCCATTCACGCCGCGTTGGGAGTGAGGGTCAACCAGCTTCCCATGACACCGGGCGCCATTCTGGAGGCCATGTGGGAAAAAGACGGCAAATAGCGTATTTGACCCAGATAGGCGGTTAAACATGGCGGAAGTGTGGATTCCCACGGGTATGCAAACCTTGACCGGTGGCCAGCAAAGGGTCCAGATCGAAGGAAGGACGGTCCGTCAGATAGTCAACAACCTTGAATCCCAATTTCCCGGCACGAAGGCTAGGCTTTACGACGAAGAAGAGGACGATCTGTTGCCGGGAGTGGCGGTGATCGTCGATGGCGATGCCAGCCAATTGGGGTTGTTGGAAAGGGTTGGGGAAGACAGCGAAGTCCACTTTTTGCCCGCCATAGGAGGCGGATAAACAGGAAGTTAACGTGTGCGGTTTATAAAAATGGGGCGGACCCATCGGTCCGCCCCATTTTGATTCTCCATTGTCGAGTCGGAGGTGCGCAATCATGGTTGAGGCCGCATTCCCCCCGGTGGAGCTTTATTCTAACCGGGATGTTCAGGCTGCCTGGCGGTATCACCAGGGTACCAATCACTCACATCAAAGGGTCTACCAAAATCACCACCACATGGATTGGGACAACCAGCCCATTCCCTTTAAAGTATATACAACCCTTAAGCCCCGCCAGCTCCCCACGGATCTGTCCACCACCGGAATCACCACGTTTGAAGCGCTATCCGCGGGTGAGCCTTCGGGGGACGTCATCCCCACGGTCCATGATTTGGCCGCGCTGCTGTACTATTCGGCCGGCGTCATCAGGACGGGCAACGTGCCCGGCGGCGGGAAGATGTATTTCCGCGCCGCGGCATGCACCGGCGCTCTTTACCACATCGAGATCTACTTGGTCTGCGGCCGGATAGCGGACCTGGAGGCGGGGGTCTATCACTACGGCGCCCACGATTTTTCGCTGCGGCAACTCCGGGAGGGCGACTACCGGGGTGTGCTGGTGGACGCCGCCGGTGGCGACAAGGTCTTGTCCCAAGCTCCCGCTTTTCTGGTTTGCTCTTCGGTGTTCTGGCGTAACTCCTGGAAATACCAGGCTAGGGCATACCGGCATGGCTTTTGGGACAGCGGCACCATCCTGGCCAACCTGCTGGCCATCGGTTCCGCCCGGAATGTATCCCAAAGGTTGGTCTCGGCCTTTGTTGACGCGCCGGTCAACCGGCTGCTGGGCTTGGACGAAAATATTGAAGTGGCGCTAGAGATGGTGGCCGTGGGCCGGGATTCCCAACAGCGGTTGCCGCCCGCGCCAGAGATGGCCACCCTGGATTTCGAAGTGCAACCGTATTCCCGCAGCCAGGTCGATTATCCGGCCATCCGTGAGATCCATGCCGCTTCCACCTTGGCCACGCCGGAAGATTTGGTTGACATAAAAAACACCTTGGACAGTCCACCCGCAACCAAGACAGAGGTTAAAGGGACATTGTTCCCGCTGGCCGCCCGTTCGGATTCAGACCCGGATCCGGATGTGGCGGTTAGGACCATCGAAGATACGATCCAACGGCGGGGTTCCAGCCGCCGTTTCCGGCGGGCGCCCATCGGGTTCGCCCAACTTTCCAACATGCTAAGGGGGGCGACAGTGGGTATTTCCGCCGACTTCGCGGATGAGAACCCTGCGCCGTTGAACCAGCTATATTTGATCGTCAACGACGTGGATCGACTGCCTTCGGGCAGCTACGTGTTTCACCCCGATTTGGGATCGCTGGAGCAATTGAGTGAGGGGGATTTCCGAGACCAGGCGGGGCGGTTGGACTTGGGGCAGGAGTTGGCCGCCGATGCCTCGGTCAACGTCTACTTCCTAACGGATCTGGCCGCGGCGCTTCACCGTTACGGCAACCGGGGATACAGGATGGCCCAGATGGAGGCGGCCATAATGGGGGGAAGGCTCTATTTGGGTGCCTACGCCCAGCGGTTGGGCGCCACGGGGCTAACGTTCTTTGACGATGACGTGACCCAGTTCTTTTCGCCCCATGCCCATGGGAAAAGCGTCATGTTTCTCACCGCGCTGGGCAGGCCGATGCGGCGGCGGACGTAGGTCTCGTTCAAACCTCTACCGAGTTGACCTTCACCGTACGGCCTTCGCGGGCCGATTGGATCATGGCCAGGGTTATCTCCACCACCCGTAGGCCGTCCATCCCGGCGGCGGCGGGTTCTCGGCCGTCCTCCACGGCCTGGGCGAACTCTTCCATCTGGCTGGTGAAGTTGCCCAGGAACCGGGAAGGGTATACCTGGGTTTGATTCAAAGAGCCGCTGTCGATGGACACCCGGCCTTGTTGAGCCTCCCACAAGGTAGCCCTTCCGGAAGCGCGGCCGTTGATTCCGTACAAGGTGAAGTCGTTGAGCGAATCGGGCAGGCTTCGGCCGCAGCAGACGGTGGCCAAGGTTCCTCCATCAAAGCGCAGGGTAGCGGTGGCCATGGTTTCCAGGGGCTGGGCTTGGGTCTGTCCGTCGGTGATGGCGGAAACCTCTATCACTTCCTGGCCCAATAAAAAGCGCAGCAGGTCCACCGCATGGACGCCGGTGCCCATCATGGCGGGCGCCGCTCCGCCTATGAGGTCCGGCTGCCCCCACCACTCCCTCAGGCCCGTTCGCGGGGCTGGGGCATCCTCGCCCCGGACGCCAAAACCCCATTGGGCGTTGGCCAGGGTTATCTTTCCCAGGGTGCCTTTGGCGATCTGCTCCCGCACGAATATATGGCCGGGGTGGTGTCTGAGCTCGAAGCCCACCCCCAGCTTGACACCTTTGTCCCGGCAAGCCTTGACCAGGGCGGCGGCGTCTTCCAACGTCGTGGTCATGGGTTTTTCCACCATCAGGTGCTTGCCTGCCCGGGCGGCGGCGATGCCGTGCTTGGCATGGACCGAGTTCGGGGAAGAAACGAAGGCGGCGTCCACCCGGGAATCAGCTAGCAGAGAATCCAGGTCGTTGTAGGCGGCCTGCGCGCCGTGTTGTTCAGCAAAGGTCTCGGCCCGGCCCATGTCCCGGCTGTACACCGCCACCAGGTTTCCGTTGGAGGCCGCGGCGATGGCCGGCGCTATCTTGATCTCGGGATGCCTGCCGGTGCTTATTATGGCCCAACCCAGCGCCATCTTATTTATCCCCCGGCATGGCCACCGGTGGGATCTTCACCGTCCGCCCATAGCGGGCTGATTCGATCATGGCCAAGGTGATTTCCACAACCCTAAGTCCGTCGATGCCCGATGCCAAAGGCTCCCGGTCTTCCTGGATGGCGTGGTGGAACTCTTCCAACATGGCGGCGAACACCCCGTGGCGGTTGCCGGGATAGACGGTGGATTGATTTAGCGTCTCACTGACCACTTCCAGTTTGCCCTGAAGGGCCCCGGCTACAGTGGCCCGCCCGGTGATGCGCCCGTCGATACCATATACCGTCAGATCGTTGCGGTTGTCGGGGAGAACCCGGCCACAGCACATCGTCCCTAATGTACCGCCATCGAATCGCAGTGTCATGGTCACCAGTTGCTCCAGAGGATTGCTTTCGGTTTGACCGTCGGTTATGGCGGCGACCTCGGTTACCTCCTGGCCCAGGACGAAGCGCAGCAGGTCGACTAGGTGGACCCCGGTGCCCATCATGCTGGACGCGCCGCCCATCGCAACGGGGTCTTCCCACCAGGCCCTAAGACCCGTTCTAGGAGGGGGTGTCTCCTGGCCTCGTACCCCGCCTCCGCCTTGCACCTGGGCCAGCGTCACCCGGCCCAATGCCCCTTCTTGCACTGCCCGTTGCGCCTGAACGTGGCCCAGATGATGGCGCATCATAAATCCCATGCCCAGCTTTACACCACCATCCCGGCAGCCATTGACCAGGGCAACCGCGTCCTCGAGTGTCGTGGTCATGGGTTTTTCCATCAAGACGTGCTTGCCGGCGGCGGAGCACTGCAACCCGTGTTGAGCGTGCAAATGGTTGGGAGACGCGACGAACACGGCGTCCACCCTGGAGTCGGCCAGTAATGCGTCCACTGAATCGTATGCCGTCTTGGCCCCGTGTTTCTCGGCAAAGGCCTCTCCCCTGCCCATGTCCCGGCTATAAACCGCCACCAACTCCGCATCATTGGCGGCTTTCAATGCCGGAGCAATATTGTTGTCCGGATGCCCCCCGGTGCTTATTAAGGCCCAACCAAGCGCCACGTGTCACCTCACTATAGGTCAATCAAAGGTTGTTTCGAGCCATGCCGAACCATAACATAAGTATGGCAGGCTGGGATGTCAATTGGCTCACACACGGACGGTCAAGCTGAAATATACCGCCCAGGATTTCCTTCTTAGATCCGTAACCGACGGTTTGACGGAAACCTTGATGCTCAGACGGCTCAAGCCCCAACCAGAAAAACACCGGCCACCGGTGCCCGACACCGTCGCTGAGCACGGGCGTCACATGGTGGAAGAGGTGAACTGCATGCCATCTGCTGCCTTAGGAAGTGGCCTCAATCTCAGATGATCCCTCCAATTACGGGGGTCTAATGTTTGTGACCGCGATGGACCATATCGGCCAAAGGTGGCGCTAACACCTGCTGGATTGGCCGGCCCACTGCCAATAAAGGTGGCAGCCCCGTGGTGTAACCCTGGTGCCATACCTAAAATTAATAAAACCAATGGTGGAAGTTGGGGAAACCTAATACCGGGGTGGCCGATTCCGGCGTCTATCCAAACCGGTATGGCCGCCGGTTACCAAGGGGCACACAGATCATTCGTTACGAGAGGGAAATGACAATGAATGCAGGAACGGGCAACTTTTGGACCAGGTTAACGGCCTGGCTCCCGGATCAGAGGGGCATAACCGGTCTGGAGACGGCCATCGTGCTGATCGCCTTCGTGGTGGTTTCATCGGTGTTCGCCTTCGCTGCCCTGTCCACCGGCTTGTTCTCCAGTGACAAGGCTAAGGAGACCATCTCGGCCGGACTGGCTGAGACCCGGGGCACCCTGGAGCAAAAAGGCGCGATCATTCTGACGGCAAGCACCACGGGCACGTCGGGAGTGGTCTCCCAGATCGAGTTCCAAGTTTCCAACGCCGCCGCTGGTGAGCCCATCGACCTGACGCCGGGCAACACCATCATCCGGTACAGCGATAAGAACCAGGTCAGAAACCTGACCACCAGCGCCCACTTCACCTCGACCAACATCGCTGGATTCGGCGACGCCGACAACCTGTTGGAACGGGGCGAGATCTTTGAGGTCAAGCTGCTGTCTCTGAATACGCTGCTGGACACCACTTTGAAGACCAGTACCGAGTTCACGTTGGAAATAGTTCCACCCCGCGGTGCGGTGCTGTTCATAAGCCGGACAACTCCCGTGTCACTGGAAAGCAACGACACTCTAGATTGACGTGGCTGTTCTATCTTGGCAGCGTTAACCTCCAAGCGTAACCTCCAAGAGAAGCTAAGGGATTGTCACGAAATAATTAGTTCAATTGAGCAGCGCAACGCGGGGTAGCAGCGAATAATTCCATTCACCATGGAAAGAGTCTCTACGCAAATAGATGGCTTCGAGTTCGTCGTCCGATACGGTG
>DAOUHE010000061.1:0-18157 GCA_034428715.1 Dehalococcoidia bacterium
GTAGAGGACGATGATCTTCTTCGGGATTTGCTGAAGATATCCCTGGATTCCCGGATGGACCTGGGCCTGGTGGGCGCAGTGTCCGATGGCGAAACCGCGATAGAGTATGCAGACCGGTTCAATCCCGACGTGGTACTGATGGACATCGAGCTGGGCAGCGAGCCCAACGGGATCGCTGCGGGCAAAGCGATCAAGGAAGCCCACGAGGAAACGGGCATGATAATCTTTTCTGCCCACAACCGGCTCGAGTATGTCAACCTGATTACAACCGAAGGATTTGCCGGTTGGTCTTATATATTGAAGCAATCGGTGAGCGACATAGGCATCTTGGTGAGGGCCATCGAAGGGGCGGCATCAGGATTCGTGGCCGTGGACCCGACGGTGGTCAACGACCTGGAACCGCGAAAAGGGTCCCTAACCGCGGGCCTGACGCCCCAGCTACAAGAAATCCTAATGATGATGGCCCAAGGGTATAAAAATGAGGCCATCGGAGAAAAGCTTGGGCTGGACACTAGGACAGTTGATAAACACATCAACGCAATCATTCGAGGGCTCACTCTCGGCCACAGCGGACCACTCCAACCCCGGGTACGAGCCGTTCTAAGCTATATCAACGATAGCACGTGGCTCTGACCATAGCCGTGGCTGCGCAACCGGAACGGGCTTGAATCACCGCCGGAGCGTCAACCCGAGGAGCCAGGCTGGTGATGTGGCGTCACTCGACTTCAACCAGTGTGTTGAGCGTTCGTACTCGCTAACCCCACCGTGCCCCTCCAGCACCAGACGGGCACAGGAATAACTTAGATCATAGACTTAACCGGCCCTTGACGATCCTCAAACCAGTTTCAAACCTGCTGTCCACGCCTTTCCTGTAGCGTGGTTGACGAGGTCGAAGCGACGCAAATTAATTTACGCATTGATAGACGTGAATGCGGAACCGATTTCCCTGATGGGCAGGACACCTAGTGGATATTACCAGGGGTTGAAGAATCGTGAACATACTCAGTTTTGATACCAAGGACAGCCAATTCCTTCCGAACCAGGAGCCCGTATTCAGTGAATGCCTTCGCCGGCCTTGGATTTTACAAATATTGACCGCAGGTGAGGTACGGCAGTTAAGCGCTGGGACTACGGTTGTGGCCGAAGGTCAGCAAGATACGGAAATGTTTATCCTTTTGGAAGGACAGGCGGAGGTTATGGCTCCGCTTCATCAAGACTGGGTTTCGGTAGCCCTGCTGGGACCAGGAAACTTCATCGGAGAGATGGCATTCCTAGATGATCTTCCTCGTAGCGCCAGGGTCATAGCCACCACTCCTCTATCCGTGCTGGTGATCACCCGAGAGCGTTTCCTCGATTTCGCTGAGCAGAGGCCAATGCTAGCGTTGAACTTCATGATGGAGCTAAGCAGAACATTAGCGCACCGTCTGCGCCGCTTGGAACGGGTTGACGCCAAATAGGTAACTATAAAAGTAGGAAGTAGGCCGCTGCTTGCGGAACTTCACGATCAACATCTAGCCGGCGGAATCTGTCGAGGATACTCACGATCTGCTCAACGAGCGCCAATTCAGCCGTTAGATCTCGCATTATGGCCACGTTCCAGTTCGATCGTGATGAGAAGTCCGAATCCTATGAGGTGGTGTGGAGAGGTGTCCATCAGGGCGCGGTCAACGATAACGACGAGGTTTCCCCATAAATTTCTGATTACTGTAATACAACACCGCTCGCACTAGCTGCGAGACTTCGCCGCGTTCCAGGAGGGCGAAGTAGCTGCATGAGTGGTCTTGGATTTCGCTGCCGAGTCATAACCTCAGGGATGCTAAGTTTAGCGAATGCCAGAGATGGGACCTAGTTTGAGGGCAAATTTAGCCAGTTGCCTGCCAGGTCCACCCGACAGGGGCCAACCGGCAATAGGTACTGACCACCTTCCATCGCCACACCGGCCGCGTCGATCACACGAGGGTGTGCTGGAGGAGTGATGGATCGAGCAGGCCGTCAACCAAAACAGTCAGGTGCTCGGTCGAACTACCGGTAGGGCAGTAAATACCTCCAATCCACCGGGTTAACCCGAACCCCCAGCTGCGGCCGGCCCGCGACGCCGCGGAAATCGGTGGCATTTGTGATTATCACCGGCCTGGCGTACTTGCCCAGGTGGACCTTTTTAGCAACCTGCACGGACGAGACGTCCAGCGGTTGGCTGCCAATATACCCGAGGTCTCTTTTCCAAAGGGCGACATCATTCAAGACCACGAATCCAACGACGGTCTACACTTCATCAAGAACGGGAAGGCCATGGTATCCAATTAGCCTTCGGGGGCTGTGGGGGTGGAGACGATATAGGTGAATTTATGCTGATCGGCGGCCTGCTCCGGGCCGCGTTCCTGTTAGCCCTGCGAGAAAATCCGGAAATCTCTCAGAACATGCTACGTACGGTGGCCGGAATGGTACGCACCACCGGTCTATGTGTGGACCGAATCATCTAGACCAGGTGAATTTGACAGCTTAGACCTCCAACTCCATGTCTTCATAGCCGGGAATCAGGTCTATGCTCAGCTCTTCCGCCACCGACGCGATCTGTTCCATGATCTCGTCTTGATATTCCAAACTGATGTGGACCGCCACCATCTTCGGTACTTGAAGGCCAGCCTTTAATGCCCCGGCCAGGTGAGACCTCAATCCCGCCGGCGTCATGTGCTTGGTGATTCGAGCCTGTTCCTCCAACCGGTTGGGAAAGGTAACCTCTACAAACACGACATCGGCGGCCAGGTCATCCTTGAAAAAATCCGAAATATCGCCGTCGGTGTCTCCAGTGTAGGCCACGGCCCCTCCTGAGTTCGCCCGTACCACGTAGCCCACGTTGGGAACGGCATGGGGGACCGCGATTGGGCTTACGCTGTAATCTATGGCTGTGAACCCTTTCTTGGGCTCCACGGATCTAAGTTTGAATTTGGGCGGTTCCGGCCCCAAGGGCTCAGTCAGATCGGGATACAGGTCCCTATTCAACAAGTGTCCATGCAGTGCTTGGTGGGTTTCGGGCAGGCCGTAGAGGTCGATGGTTCTGCCATCGCCCATGGTGGACAGTCCCAACGTGGGCAGGTCCCGGATGTGGTCGAAATGTTGATGGGTTAAGAGGACCACTTGGACCCTGCCTTGTTCAGCAGCGTCAAGGGAACTGGCGAGGCTTCCGGCGTCCAATCCAAGCACTCCGTCGATGAGAAAGCATGTGTGCCTGGCGTGGCGGCTCTCCAATTTGTGGGCGCCAAGAACACGGACCTTCAAGAGTACAGCTCATTGGCCGCCACGGGGAAAAGCATTGTAATGCCAGTTTTAACGTCCACGGTATTAGAAAAGCGTATCACAAGGACCATCATAGTTCACGTCCGGGGCTTCCGCTCTATTTGTGGGACCTTTCCTGCCAATCCCGGATTGGGAACTTTACACGTTCCCGAATGAATAGTAACGAAATGATTGTTTTGCGTCCGCGGGCTCACGGCAATCTCATTAGCTAGTTCTGTATGCACCACAACCCGCAGTGCTTCAGGCTTGAATTCCGTGAGGGTTCCCAGAAGCTGAAGGCCGTTGAATCCGGCAGCTTCAAGTCCACTTCGGATGGACATGCGTGATGATTTCAGCGCCTTCTTTGCCGCTCTAGAAAGCAGTTACGATGTTCCTGGACCTCCAGGATGCCGGCCAAGGTAACCCCAATCACGGTATCGTCTCCCACCACCATTATGTTTGCTGACTGAGAAGTGATTTAGCGTTCTCCGCAGTGATTCGCTTCACTAGTTCCACCGGGATTTTAACGTCCAGAGGCTTGAACAATAGGGGATAGGCTCCGTCCTGCAGTGCTTCTTTCAAGGAATTGTCCGCCGCGAACCCCGTCATCATCGCCGACATGGATTGGCACTCAACCGTCGGGGCACGGAGTGCAATCGCATCCCGTGCCCCATTTGTTGCCAATAGGCGGGCGCCGCCCGAACCGCCTGTCCCGGGGGTCTTTCCTTGGGAACCAGAGACGTTCTGGCGGCGAACACTCCCATTGTTATTTGTCCTTGACCTTGTCCTTGTCAGTGCAGCTGCTGGAGCCCGAACTGCCGCCGCTGCTGGAGCCCGAGCTGCCGCCGCTGCTGGAGTCCGAACTGCCGCCGCTGTTGGATTCCGCGCTGCTGGTACGCTATGGGATATTCCTCGTCATCTCCTTAGTCATCCGCCTCGCTGGCCTCCTCCTGGGAGTCAACCGCGTCGCCGCTGGCCTCCTCCACCGGATTCCTCAGTCGAATGCTGCCCCCGTATCGACGGGCGAGGCGCAAATGGGTTTCTATTGCAAGAGGTGACCACAAAGAATATCGGTCTCGCTCTAAGAATCCGCTAGGCATGGCCCGAGACCTTGAGGAATTAGCCTTATATGTGGTTCAAGAACAAAACTTCGTCACCGATGAACGATTGCGCGAGCTTGTGACTCTCGATTTTAGAGGATTGGATACGGATTTCGAGCCCTGGGTTGAAGCGGCATCCTATATGAACACCTCGAGAGACTTAACCCAAGCTTGCGAGGAGTTGGGCCTTCAGATCCGACCTCTGCTTCAAAAAGGTTCGGATGCTGATCTGTCTAGGATACAACGCATGGTTTCTTCAGGTGCTACGACGCGGTTAAAGGAAGGGCTGAGCAATATTGGTCTTGGGCCGTTAGAAACTCTCGGTAAAAAACATGCTGATCTAGAATCACAACGTAGTTGGTGGGTCGACTTCGAGGAAATTGGATCTTCGATGGGTCTAGTCGGGGAGACGAAGCTGAAGGACATCGAAGGAATTTTGACCTAGGTGCGTGCGTATCACGAGTTGTGCGGCCGGATTAACGAATCAAGTGATGCTTTCAGAGTCCTGGAAGCCAGCGCTATCGACCCTGACCATGCTACCAGGGGTATCCAAGCCACACTCGACTTCTCCGATCAGTTGCGCTCAGTTTTCCCAGAAGACACTCCTTGGTCGTCGGAATTTCTGTTCTCCGAAAACGTTAAAGAGATTACCACGGGCCTTGCGAATATCCGTTCTCAAATAACCGATTGGTTGGCTCAAGAAAAAGCCCTACTCGACTCGATCGGCGAGGTTTCCTCAATTGAATTCACCGAAGGTCAAATTCGGACCGACAAGCGCTCCTTGGTCTATTTGCGCGAACGATTTGCAAGGTGTACATCGGACCCGGCCTCCCTGGGATCGTGGGGCCGTTTGCTTGAGGCTGCCGCTGTTTGCTCGGAGCTTCAACTCGATGATTTTATTGGACGATATGAAAGCACCTGCGAATTCAAGCTTTCTGATGCCTATCAAGCAGTCTACTGGCATTCCTTGGCCGGGCGTGCTCTCCAGCGGTATCCTGTGTTGAGACGCTTTTCCGGGGAGACCCAAGCCAGAGCTCGGGCGAGATTCAAGGAATTAGATCAGGAGATCCTATATCTTAACCGAGAGCAAATCGCCTCCCGATTGCATAGACAGGTACCGCCGCCAGGCGCCCGCCAAGGCTTAAGAAGCACCTGGACTGAAATGTCGTTGATTAATGTTTTGCTCCCACAGCAACGTCCCCGTGTGAAAATCCGGGATCTAGTCAGGCGCGCTGGACAATCCCTGCAGGCCCTTCAGCCTTGTTTCATGATGTCACCGAGCTCCGTTGCACAATTTCTCGAACCCGGCTCTGTTGAATTCGACCTAGTGATTATCGACGAAGCCAGTCAGATGAGACCGGAGGAAGCGATTGGTTCCATCGCGAGGTCCGGACAATCGGTGATCGTTGGAGATCCGATGCAACTACCACCGACGCCATTCTTCAATCGAGTAGATACACTAGACGAAGATCTCGAAGAGGATATCGAAGACGAGTCGATCCTAGACCGGGCGTTAACATCCTTTTCCCCGTATCGGGAATTGCGATGGCACTACCGCAGCCGCCATCACGACCTGATTAGGTTCTCCAATAAGCATTTTTATGAAGACAGATTGATCGTATTTCCTTCTCCCGAAGAGACCAATAACACTGACCTGGGGGTGCGATATCATAAGGTCGACGCAACATATATGGGGCGCGGCGCAAATCCTGAAGAAGCCCGATACGTCGCCGCTGCTGCTATCCGGGCTCTAAAGGAGCGACCGGACTGGTCCCTTGGTGTCGCTGCGGTGAATAAGGAACAAACAGACCTAATTCGGGCCGAATTTGATCAGATGTTGCTGCGAGATAGAACCGCGAGAATGATATGGGACCGATGGGATGAAACCCTCTATCCTGGGTTTATAAAGAACCTTGAAAACGTCCAAGGTGATGAGAGAGACAGGATCATTATCTCGACGGTATACGGCCCAAACACCAACGGACGGATTCTGCAGCAATTCGGGCCAATTGTCAATCAAAACGGACACCGAAGGCTAAACGTTCTGTTCACCAGGGCGAAACAACGTGTCGACTTGTATTCATCCATGTCTGCGAGTGATATTCGTACTGACGAGCGATCATCGCTGGGACTCCAAGCCTTTCACGGCTATCTGGATTATGCTGCCACGCTCCGGTTAGATTCGGGCAGTCCAACTAAGGTGGACCCGATTCCGAATTCGAGGTATACGTTGCTGACGCTCTTCGCTCTGCCGGTTACGAAGCGGTGCCCCAGGTCGGAGCGGGAGGCTATTTCATAGATGTGGGAGTGCGGCACCCGTTGTATCGCCATGGCTTCTTGGCAGGGATCGAATGCGATGGGGCGATGTACCATTCCGCAAAGAGTGCCAAAGACCGGGACGCACTTCGCCAGGGAGTCCTGGAGGATTTGGGCTGGACGATTTATCGAGTGTGGTCCACCGACTGGTTCAACGATTCGCGGGGTGAGACGCAGAAACTTGTGGCCTTTTTGGAGCAACTGCGAGACCAAAAAAAACAACCCACCGAAATTGTCGACGAATTACCTTGGGACGCCGAGGTCGAGCAAATCGATGAATTCGATGACGAGCTGGTTGATATGCATGTGGAGTCGGCGAATATGGCAGCCGAATCTGAAAGACTAGGCCATTCCCAGGACGAAGCCGATGCTTCAGCCCAACGAATCGATACCGAATCGGCTGATATTGCCAGCGAAGCAACTGAAACGCGGCCGGTTCAGTCAAGCCCGCGGTTGCGGCGCGACCCTGAATCTCGGCCTCAAGACGGTACCGTATCTGAATTTTGCTCTCCCTATGTCCATTTCGAGGGAAAACCTGGCCCGGACCCGCGCCACGCCAGCCGAGGTCCGGTGGCTGAAGGTCTCTGCCGGATCATCGAGGTAGAAGGACCAGTGGTGGCTAAACGGGCATACGACATTTATCTGCGCGGCTGTGGAATTCAGAAACTGGGCCGCGAGATCCAGCGCTCAATGAACAGGGCCCTGCAAGACGCGATCCAGAGGGGAGAAGTTGCTGTAGAGGATGAATTGGATAAAGGAGGTTTGATCAATTCGATCCTCCGGTCTACGGGCACACCACCTGTTGCCGTGAGAGATAGAGGTTCCCGGGTCTTCGAGGAGATCCCTCCCAGCGAGCTTCAGCTCGTCGGATACCGTCTCGCGGAAGACAAAGGTCTCGAACCTATGGCTGATGAACATCTGAGGGCTATTCTCGAATTCTTCGAACTCAAGCGACTTACCGTCCAAGTCGGAACGAAACTATTAGATATCTTGAGCCGGCCGTATCCATACGTAGATGAGATTATCTGAACTAGGAGGCAATAAGCTTCAACCAAAGACTTAGTTGCCGGCTCCGCGCAATACGACGACTATCTATTTCTGGCGTTCAACCACGCTACGAACTATGTGATTTCGGTGATCCTGATTCTAACCGCCCGTAGTTATGGCGCACGGGAATCCCTTTGTGGAGCCCCTGGATCTCACTGGCCGTATCCCTACCGCTGGTATTACTCTTCGCCGATAGTGTCAGTCGTTCCGGCATTTGCCCCGCTGCTGGGCGCCTTCATGCGCTCTGCTTGTCGGTTGGCTGGGACTTGGGACCGCTTTTAATGCTCAGGGAAATACGTTTGCGGTCCAGGTCCACCGACAACACGGTCACCGTGACTCGCTGATTTACTTTGACGACATCTCTGGGATTCCGTACGAATCGATCAGCCAGTTGGCTGATGTGCACCAAGCCGTCTTGATGGACCCCAACGTCCACGAAGGCGCCGAAGGCGGTTACGTTGGTAACCAGTCCGGGTATCCGCATTCCTTGTTCCAGGTCTTGAATACTCTCCACCCCTTCGGCGAAGGCGAATGTCTCAAACACCTGGCGTGGGTCTCTTCCGGGTCGGGCCAACTCGGCCATGATATCTCTAAGCGTGGGGAGACCCACTGTGCCGCTGACATAGCTATCGAGGTCGATGCGTGAGCGCATCGCTTCATCGGTCATCAAGTCTTTGACGCTGCAACCCTGCGCCTTGGCCATGGACTGGACCAATGGGTATCTTTCGGGATGGACGGCGCTGGCATCCAAGGGCTGCTCCCCGTCTCGAATCCGAAGGAAACCGGCCGCTTGTTCGTAGGCCTTGGGTCCAAGCCGGGGCACCTTCAAGAGGTCGCGCCTGGTCTTGAAACCGCCGTGGGCATCCCGGTACTCCTGGATCGCTTTGGCCAGGCTGGGGCCCAATCCGGAGACGTAGCTCAAGAGTTGACGGCTGGCCGTGTTGACCTCGACTCCAACTCCGTTAACGCAACTGACGACAACATCGTTCAGTTTGCATTGGAGCAGGCCCTGGTCGACGTCGTGCTGGTATTGGCCGACGCCTATGGATTGGGGTTCGATCTTGACCAGTTCGGCCAGTGGGTCCATCAAGCGCCGCCCGATGGACACGGCGCCTCTCACGGTGATATCCATGTCGGGAAACTCGTCGCGGGCAGCCTGGGAAGCGGAGTATATCGAAGCCCCGCTCTCGCTGACCACGATCACCTGGATGCCTGGTTCCAGGCCCAAGCGCCGCAGAAAAGCTTCGGTCTCGCGCCCTCCCGTTCCGTTGCCCACCCCGATGACCTGGGGCTGGTGCCGCCGACAAAGGTTCGACACGATCTGAGCCGACTCTGCCTCTTGCCTTTCGCCGAGCAAAGGATAGATCGTCGCGGACTCTATGAACTTGCCCAGGGAGTCCAGGACAGCTATCTTGCAACCCGTACGTATCCCGGGGTCTATGGCCAACATGCTTTCTTGCCCCAGGGGTGATTCCAGCAGCAGTTGGCGAAGGTTGTCGGCGAACACCGCTATGGCGACGTCGTCGGCCCGCGTCTTGGCCTTGGCGCGGGCTTCGGATTCCATCGAAGGTCCCAGGAGCCGTTTATAGCTGTCCTGAACGGCCAGTGACACCTGTTGGGAGCAGTCGTTGGAATCGACGACGAACAGGGCCTCAAGTTCAGCCAGAGCCTCCTCTTCGGGCGGCAACAGATGCAGTGTTAACATAGACTCTCTCTCACCCCGCAACATGGCTAGAACGCGGTGGGAGGGGGCTTGGGACAAGGGCTCTTGCCAGTCGAAGTAATCCCGGTATTTGGCGGCCTCTCCTTCCTTTCCCTGGGACAGTTTGGAGGTCAAGGCGCCCTTGTCCGCAATAAGCTCCCTGATCTGAGCGCGGGCGGCGGCGTCTTCACTGACCCATTCGGCCATGATGTCCCTGGCTCCATGCAGCGCTTCGCCTGGGGTGGCGACGCCATTTTCATGGTCAACGGCCAAGGCCGCCTGAGCCGCCACATCTGTATCATCTTGTATCCAAAGAAGGCTGGCCAAGGGCTCTAGCCCTTTTTCCCGGGCGATGGCCGCTCTGGTGCGGCGCTTGGGGCGAAAGGGAAGGTAAATATCCTCCAATGCCGCCAACGTCTCAGCCGCCTGAACTTGTTCTTTCAACTCCCCGGTGAGCAGATCCCTCTGCTTCAGCGAAGCCAGGATGGTTTCCATCCGGTGCGCCAATTCTTTGAGATCGGCTAACCTATCCCGTATGGAGGCTATAGCCACTTCGTCCAAGTTGCCTGTGGCCTCCTTTCGGTAACGGGCGATAAAAGGCACAGTGGCTCCTTCCCCAATCAAGGAAACCGTCGAATTGACCTGAGTACTCAGCAGGTGCAACTCGCCCGCAATCTTGGAGATTAACCTCTGGTTGATTTCGGTTTGAGTAGACATTTCTATACTAAATTTTCCGCCTCACTCAACGTTTAGATCGGCAAAGGTGTCAACAATTATACTGAATCGACCCCGATTCAGTACCGGAAGGACCGCAACCGCTGAATTCAAACACCTACACTGGTTGCCAGCGCCTCACCCGACTCTGACGTGAGGCCAGTCCTTTTTGGCCGCGCATCGCTCAGATATTACAGTTGCGCATGCTGTTGCATGTGAAGCCGGACGCGCCAAACACTCTTCGCGGATAGGGTCAGTGCTTGGATCAGCGGTGCGCTATATCTTTTTTCGATAGACAACCCATCCACCCTGCGCTAACATCCCACTATGTCCGGTGAGCGCATCCAGCGCCGCATCGACATTCTACTAGACGGGGCCGTTCGGGCTATTGCTAATGAAGAGTGGCCCAATCTATGATGCCCCAATCCGTGAGACCTCAATCTTTGGTTCTAGGAGGGTTTGAATGCTGTACGAACTACGCGTCTACGACGCCATGCCCGGAAAGCTCGGCGCACTTAATGACCGTTTTGCCAAACATACGACGGGCTTCTTCAAAAACCACGGCATCGGGATCGTTGGATTCTGGACCGCCGTGATAGGCACCGGCAACCAGCTTACCTACATATTGAGCTTCGACGACATGGCGGACCGGGAGGACAAATGGGGTGCCTTTCAGAATAACTCCGACTGGCACAAAGTGCGTGCTGATTCAGAAAGGGATGGGACCCTGGTGGCCAGCGTCCAGAACAGCTTTATGCGGTTGACCTCCTACTCGCCCGAACCCAAGATAAGTACCAATCTCCAGGAGCTTCGGGTTTATCAAGCCGTGCCGGGTAAGCTGCCTGCGCTGAACAGCCGGTTCGCCGAACATACCACCCACTTGTTCGAGAAGCACGGTATCCGAAATGTTGGCTATTGGACCCATGAAGTGGGCGCCAACAACCAATTGTTTTACATGGTGGGCCACGCCGGTCTGGCGGACCGGGAGAAGAACTTTGCCGCTTTTGGCGCCGACCCCGACTGGCACAAAGCCAGGGCCGAGTCGGAGCGAGACGGCCCTCTAACCATCAAGACCCAAAGCTCCATCCTGCAACCCACTGCCTACTCTCTCCGCTGACCGGCCCGGACGCCGGTTTCGACAAACGTCGGCACTGTGTTCAGGCGACTGCCGGTGCTCAGCGCCCGATTTGGGACCGGTCCTCGAATTCCCCTGAACAAGGGGAATCACGGGAGGTCGAACAACAGGTATTGGCCCAGCCCACGCTGTCCATGGGTTCTTGTCGAGCGGAACAAGCGGTAACCAAAAAACGATTGGCGAACTCTGCGTCTAACTTCAGTTGAAACTACCCGGAGGCCGTGCCCGCCTAGGGTCGCTGGAATACCCGCAATCTACCACAGATCCGGTACACCGCAGAATTATGAAGGCCATCAGGATATATTTTACGGATAATGGCGACATTTCTCCATCATGGCGACGCAACAGCCATCGGTAGGGGAAGGCCGAGGGTCTGTGAGCCCCGATAAATCTTTGGAGAGAGGAATCCATCATGGCAATTGAGCGCATAAACCCATCGAGCCTCGGACAGCCAGGCCGCTATCATCACGTGGTCAAGGACGGCAAGACCGTCTACCTGGCGGGACAGGTGGCTCGGGATAAGGACGGAAAAACAGAGGGAGTGGGTGACGCGGGAGCCCAAGCGGAGCAGGTATTTCGTAACACCCAGGCAGCTTTGGAATCGGTTGGCAGTGACTTGGGCCATATCTTGAAAATGACAACCTTCATGACGCACCGAGAGGATTTTCCGGCCTACCGGGCGGCCAGGAGCAAGTTTCTCACCGATGACGATGCCCTGCCAGCCAGCACGCTGATTCTCTGTTCTGGGCTCGCCGACCCTGACTTCCGGATTGAGATTGAAGCCGTGGCAGCCATCCCATAGGGCATAAATCCCGGTTACATTTCCGAGGGTCCTATGTTCAGGGAAATCAGTTTGATTTCGGAAGAGAGAGGGGAGGTAACGGGTGACAATGCCGAGGCGGATGCTCATAAACGCATTCACCATGAATTGCGTCTCGCACATCCAGCAAGGACTGTGGGTTCGTGACGATACCCGCCAGCTTGAGTACACTCAACTCGATCCGTGGGTGGAACTGGCTCAGATCCTCGAGAAAGGCTGTTTCGACGCGATATTTCTGGCGGATGTGGTCGGAGTCTACGACACCTATCACGGAGGACCGGAGACATCTATCATCGAGGGGATGCAAATTCCGGTCAACGATCCAGCCCTGCTAATCCCCGCCATGGCCCATGCCACTGATCATCTCGGCTTCGCATTCACCAGTTCGGTTCTGCAGACCCATCCCTTCACGTTTGCCCGACAAGCGTCAACGATCGATCATCTTTCAAATGGACGGGTCGCCTGGAACATTGTGACATCTTACCTACCCAACGCCGGAGCGAACCTCGGCCTTGGGGGGTTACCCTCACATGACGAGCGCTACGATCGCGCCGATGAATACCTAGATGTGACCTATAAGCTGTGGGAGGGAAGTTGGGAAGACGACGCCGTGGTACGCGACACCGAGCGTGGCATTTACGCGGACCCGACCAAGATCCACCCGATCAACCACGTAGGGAAACATTACGACGTCGCCGGGCCTCATCTATCCGAGCCATCACCCCAGCGCACGCCGTTGCTTTTTCAGGCGGGCTCTTCAACTCGCGGGCGAAGGTTTGCTGCCAAACACGCCGAGTGTGTCTTCATTGTAGCCTCTCGACAGAGCCTGGGCGGGACGGCCAGCGTCATCGAGGAAATTCGGACTCAAGCCACTCGCGAGGGTCGCTATCCAGACGACATCCGCTTCTTCCAGGGCTTGTCGCCTGTGGTGGGAGGAACTGAGGCAGAGGCGAAGGCCAAAGAAGCAGAATACCTGGAGCAGTTCAGCACCGAGGGCGCACTCGCACACCTAAGCGGTGGCATCGGAGTCGACTTGGCCGCGATCGACCTAGATCGGCCCTTAGACACAATTGACAGCCAAGGCATGCGGGGTTCGGTGAAGGCGCTAATTGAGTCGGCGCCGGATAAGACACAAACATTTCGCGATCTGGCCCGGTCCAGGTTGGCGGGCCAGTTTCTTACGGGGGCGCCAGAGCAAATCGCGGACGCCCTGCAGGAATGGCAGGAGGCGGGCGTGGACGGGTTCAACCTCGTTTATTCGGTTACTCCCGGGACCTTCGTGGACTTCATAGATGCCGTGGTGCCCATCCTTCAGGCGCGAGGTCTCATGCAACGGGAATACGCCCCGGGTCCGCTGCGGCAGAAGATCTTCGGATATCCCAAGCTGCCAGATCGTCACCCCGCTGCGACCTATCGCCGACGCTGAGCTCGCCTGAAAATGGGACAGAGATGGCGTCGACGCCAACTCAAACCTGGCCTAAGAAATAAAGCTCTCAAAACCTTTACTATTACCTCACAGTTGCTTTTAGATCTGTTTATCCAGGGTTCAACCGCCCATCAACCAACGCTCAGGGAATCTCGGTGAATCACGCCGGGTCGATTGTTTGATTGAAAATATTCAGCAACGGAGGTTTACTGGTGATGGCTAAAACCAGTATCACAGACCCGATCTGGGTCACAATGATAGATCACCCCGGTCACCCGGGGAAAATCGGTGTCTCGATATGCCCAGGGAAGAAAAGCCCGTCTGTTTTCGGGGGGACGTGGGACAGAGACCTGGAGTTGGATTTGGCGGCGATCCAACGTGATTTCCATCCAACTGCTATCGTCACCTTGATGACTGATGATGAATTGGCCGCTAATAAAGTCCCCGATTTAGGACAAGCCGTCCTTGACCACGGGATGGAATGGTTCCATATCCCTATCCAGGATATGACGGCACCTGATGAGTCATTTGGTAGTGTCTGGTCTGAGATAGCACCTAGTATTTTGCAGATGATCCAACAGGGAGACAACGTCCTGGTCCATTGCAAGGGAGGTCTGGGTCGATCCGGTACCCTAGCCGCATTGTTGCTGATTGAATTCGGTATACCTAACGGCCAAGCCATTGCTCAAGTCCGGATCGCGCGCCCAGGTGCGATCGACATAGCGGAACAAGAAGAATACGTCCGTCGGTACGTTGCCTTAGGTCAACCAAACTAGCGATGTACCGATTGTCTGAACTAACCGTATCTGCCATCACCTCTCCAGCCGCCAGATTATTAGAATCCCTGGCCATTTCCAGCCGGATGGGCATGCGGCCATTGATGGAGCGGGCGCTGTATTGGGGTGGGAGATTCTTAACGCATAATACCCGAGGTTGGCGGGCGGTAGATCTAGACACTATGAAACAATAGTGTGCGCAGGCCGGATTTGCAGGTCTACCAACTCAACCGCTACCCTCGTTTCACTCAGCCGCCCCGAGAAACTCCATTGGGCAACGACACCCCACGCTTCGTCGAGTACAATGTGGCTGGCGGTGTGTAGCCGTTGACTGGCAGCATGCCCGGCGTCCAGACCCGTGTAGGGTTTGAATCACATTTCTTAGACGCTGACATCGATTTGACAGTGTGCTGGCGAGGCAATACACGGCAAGGTAGATTCCCGGCCCGGTAGGAGAGATCAGCATGGCACAAACACCCCTATTCCCCGTAACCACCGTGGGTAGTTGGCCCAGGTCTACAGCTCTGATTCAGGCCCTTCGCATGAAGCAGTCCGGAGAAATGACCGCCGCGGAGTTCGACGCCCAGGCCGACCAGGAAGTCTTGGCCGCCTTGCGCGCCCAGGAGGGCGCGGGGGTCGACATTGTTACCGACGGCGAGCAGAGACGGGACAATTTCTACTCCTTCGTGGTGGACAAGCTTTCAGGTATGCAGTTGATGAAGGTCTCCGACCTGCTCGACTACGCCAAGGACCGAGCCAGGATGGAAGAGGTGCTGCGGGCGCTGGACGTGCCAGCTTTCGCCATCAAGAGTCCTATTGTCGTAGGCAAGCTCCGCAAACGTGACGGACTGGCCCTGGACGAGTTGGCCTTCATGAAGAAGCACACCGATCGCCAGATCAAAATTCCCCTGCCCGGTCCCTACATGCTCACACGGTCCAGCTGGTTCGAGGGCCTTTCTGACAAGGTCTACGAGTCGCCTGAAGAGCTGGCCGAGGATGTAGTCAGTATTCTCAAAGAAGAGGTGATCTCCCTCCGGGACCAGGGGTGTGACTTCGTCCAGTTCGACGAGCCCATTCTCAGCCAGGTTGTGTTTGGGGAAGAGTCCACGGAGACCTTCATGTGCGCCTCCCTCCCACAACGAAGAGATCCTACTGAAGAGCTAGAGTTCGCGGTGCGGTTGATGAACGAGACGATGGAAGGTATCACCGGGATCAAGACGGGCGTTCACGTGTGCCGGGGCAATTGGAGCCGACGGGAAGACGTGTTGCTAACGGGCAACTACGGTCCGATGCTGCCCTTCCTGGTACAAATGAACATCGACCAATTGGTGCTGGAATGCGCTACGCCAAGAGCGGGGGAGATGGAAGTTTTTAAGGAGTACCGCAACGAGAAGGAAATCGGCCTTGGCGTGGTCAACCCCAGGACCGACGTGATAGAGTCCCCGGAAGAGATCGTGTCCAAGGTCAAAGAGATACTAGAGTACTTCGACCCGGACAAAGTGTACCTGAATCCCGACTGTGGCTTCGGCACCTTCGCCGAGCGCAACGTCAACACACCGGAGACCGCCGAGAAGAAACTCTTGGCCATGGTCCAGGCGGCGGCAAAGCTCAGGGCCGAATACGGCTGATCAGTGACCCGGATGGGACCAATCCGATGGTCTCTGAGGTAAAGCTATACATGGGAGGAGAACACCATGACGCAGGAAGAGAACTTGAACGGGCTGCCCCGCGAGAAACTTATTGAAGTGCTTGAGTCGTTCAAGGACCCGGAAGTGTTCAATGCCGTCACCGGACCCTGGAAGTCCCGGGTGGTGTGGCAGGGAGGAATGAGGGCCAAGTCCTACATGAGGAACCACGACGTGGAGATGGATGAGCCCGGAGATTTGACGGCTACCGACGTGGCAGCCAGCGCCCACGAGCAAGTCCTTTCGGCGATGGGAAGCTGCATGACCGTGGGCTTCATAGTCAACGCCACCAAGCGCGGAGTCACGGTCCACGACCTGGAGATTGCCGTCGAAGGCTACTTCGACAACATTCGAAAGTGGGCCGGTGTAGAAGACTCGGGGAACCCGGGCTATGGCAAGATCAGCGCCAAGGCCTTTGTCAGGGCCGATGCCGATGAAGCAACTCTGAGAGATATCTGGCGGCTGGCGGTGGAAGGTTCGCCCGTGACACAAACGATCCGTCATGCCAACGAGGTTGACACCGACTTCGAAGTCGTTGGCTGATGGCTACCTTCGTCACTGCGGACTGGGTGGCCCAGCGGCTGGGATCGTCAGAGTTCTTGGTGATCGACACCCGGTATTCCATGCGCTACCTCATGGGTCACCTGAAAGCCGCCGTCAACGTGCCGCCGCCCAAGCTGCGAGACGCCGAAGGAAGGCTCCTCCCACCGGAAGATCTTGCCGGCTTGTTCGGTGCGGCGGGCCTCGGTGATGACGTTACGCCGGTGCTTTACGATGGGTACGATGGCCGCAACGTTGCCTTGGCCGCCTGGGTACTGGAGTACCTTGGGCGGGATGACATCCACATCATGGACGTCGTATTCGACAAGTGGAAGGACCAGGGCCGGGAGATATTTTACCGCCCAGTACACTCGGAACGCCGGACGTTTGGCGTCAAAATCAACTCTTCGGTCAGAGCAGACCTAGCGGTCATACGGGACGCTAAAGACTTGGTGTTGGTGGATACCAGGAGCCGGGAAGAGTACAACGGTGAGGCGGACGTTGATGAAAGGCCCGGACATATTCCGGGCGCGGTCAATCTCATTTGGCAGGAACTGGTGGGGCAAGACGGCCGGCTTCAGGCAGACGAGGAAGAGACCCGAAAGTCTCTCGATGCGGCGAACATTAAATCGAATGACCGCATAGTAGCCTACTGCAAAGTTGGTGCCAGGGCTTCGGTGGCTTATCTTGCCATGAAGCGCTTGGGGTACGACGTGAGACTGTATGCAGGGTCCTACGCGGAATGGGAGTCGAGCGGGCTACCGGTGGAGAAATAATCCCGCCTCGAAGAGCCCGGAGCGATTCATTCAGCTTTCAAAAAGGCTAATCGCCCGGATACTCGCAGTCGGAGAGCTATTCGTCCGTCTTCTGAGACGCGCCGCTGAGCAACTCCAGGGACGAGCCCCCATCCAAGCGAGCAGCTATGGCACCGAGTATATATATCTGCCGTGTTGGTCTCGGGTCTTACCGGTGGCGGAGCGTCCACCGGGTGCCACCGGAATCAGGTGCTGCGGAGTCGTTTGGATGAGAGTACGCTCGTGAATTACCCATCACTATTCGCGCATAGTGTTCGTAGCCCAGATAACACCCGTTTTGTGCAGACCTATGCCTAAATCGCTGGAATTGGCCAGCGACTCTTCCGGTCACAATGTTTCTGGCCCGTAGTACCATTCAAGCTCAGAAGCGATATAATCCGTCCTGGATTGAGTTCGACGGTAAAGGAGCAAGGGCATGCCGGAAGAAATCGGATTGTTCGAAGCCATCAACTCTCAAAGAGCTATACGGGAATTCAAGCCCGACCCGGTCCCCGACGAGTTGATCCAAAAGCTCATCGAGCCGGCAACGAAAGCCCCCAGCGGCTCCAATAGGCAAGGCTGGATGTTCCTGGTCGTCAAGGATGTTGAGTTGAAGCGCAAGATTGGCGATTACTATAATCGCGCCAGAGAGTCGAGGTATGGCGGCGACGCACCGGCCTCCAATGTGTTCCGGCTCGTAGAAGGGCCGCCTCCAACTACATGGCTGAGCACCTTCACGAAGTACCGGTGCTGATTCTGGCGTGTATCGAGCATGACGGATCACCCAGCACCATGAGCCGAGGTGGCTCGATATACCCCGCGGTGCAGA
>DAOUHE010000062.1:0-7295 GCA_034428715.1 Dehalococcoidia bacterium
TCTGCACCGCGGGGTATATCGAGCCACCTCGGCTCATGGTGCTGGGTGATCCGTCATGCTCGATACACGCCAGAATCAGCACCGGTACTTCGTGAAGGTGCTCAGCCATGTAGTTGGAGGCGGCCCTTCGACGAGCTGGCACATTGGGGGCCGGTGCGCCGCCGCCATACCTGGACTCTCTGGCGCGATTGTAATATTCGCCTATCTTTCGCTTCAACTCAACATCCTTTATGACCAGGAACTTCCAGCCTTGCCTATTGGAGCCGCTGGGGGCTTTCGTTGCCGACTCGATGAGCTTTCGGATCAACTCGTCGGGGACCGGGTCGGGCTTGAATTGCCGTATGGCTCTTTGAGAGTTGATGGCTTCGAACAATCCGATCTCTTCCGGCATGCACTCGCTCCTTTACCGTCGAACTCAAACCAGGACGGATTATATCGCGTCTGATCTTGAAGGGTACTATGGGCCAGAAACATTCGGACCGGAAGAGTCGCTGGCCAACTTCAGTGAACTGGCATAGGGCTGATATGGAACGGGTGTGATTTGAGCTATGCCCACTATGCGCGAATAGTGTATCCACCGGACGTATTGGCGGCGTCGATCTGATTTCGTAACCGTTCAGGGTATTGTCGTACGGTTCCCTTGTCACTGTTGTCAAGCGTCTTCCGCCACTTGAGACTTCCTGATACACTGGTCGAATTAGCCTATATTTTACTTTTGCGGGTGCCTAACGAGGAGGGTAATTCTATGGGTAAAGACTATAGCATTTGCGTAGGAGCCGTGGGTTTTGGCGGCGGGGTTTGGCACAGCCCTGATGAGGGAGACACCTGGAACAGGATCAGAGACCCATTCCCCCTAGGAAGCCAGGTGAGGGCCCTGGCTGTATACCCCGATGACCCTAACCGCATTCTGGCGGGCTCCAACCAGGGTATATATCGCAGCGAAGACAGAGGAGCCACGTGGGAAAAGCTGTGGTCGCCCATGGATGTTATTCCAATTTGGTCCATAGCCATAGACCCGGTGGATACCCAAACTATCTTTGTCGGGGTCAAACCGGCGGCCCTTTTCCGTTCTCGGGACGGTGGACATAGCTGGGCCAAACTGTCAGTGCAAATGGCCCAGGAGTGCCACATAGGGCCTCCCATGGTGACCATGCTGATGGTGGACCCGAAGGACCACCGCGTCGTCTGGGCGGGGGTCGAAGTAGACGGCGTTTACCGCAGCCTTGATGGTGGCGACTCGTGGACCCATATTGAAGGTGGCGTGCACCCTGACATCCACGGCATGGCCATCAGCCCAGGCGATCCTAACAAGGTCCTGGCAAGCACCCCTCGCGAAATCTTCGCCGCCACCGATATGGGTGAGAGCTGGCAGTCTGTGGTTACCACCGACCGGTTTCCGATACCCTATAGCCGTGGCATAGCCGTCAAACCGGACGATCCCAAGGTAATCTTCGCTGCCATCGGGGACACGGCAATTGGCAGCACCGGAGCGATCCAGCGTTCCACAGACGAAGGTAAGACCTGGGAGACAAGGCCGTTGCCGGTGGAGCCCAACTCTAATATATGGTCGCTGGCCACACACCGTGCCGACCCGAATGTCATCCTTGCTTCCAGCCTTTTCGGCGAGATTTATTCCAGCGGTGATGCGGGAGACTCTTGGCGAAAGCTCAAGCGGGAGTTCAGCGAGGTCGGAGCTCTGGTGTGGGTGCCCAATTAATGATTGATAAAGGCCGTGCGGACCAAGAGTTTTTTGGAAATCGGGATGATCATGGAAGTGGAAGATCAGCCTGACCACCTCGAAGATACGGGGCAGATAAGTTCCCAATCAGAGGCTGCAGGAGACGATAATGACAGAGCGTGATTTGGCCGTTGCAATGGGCAAGTATGGGTTGGAGTTAGGTACGCCAGGGATCAAGTCGGTTGGTCCCTTAACCTTCGGTCCCGAAGGGATCTTGTTCGTGGCAGACAACATGGGGGCCTCGATTTTCGCCATAGACCTCGGCGACACCGGTGCGGCGAGGGGGCGTAGTGAGATCAATGTCGAAATTCTTGACGTACCCTTGGCAGCGTATTTGGGATGCTCACGGGAGGATATCTCCATCCGGGACATGGCAGTTCACCCTTCATCCCAGAACGTATACCTCGCCGTGATGCGAGGCAGTGGGGACGCAGCCATCCCTGTCCTGATCAAAGTCGGGACGGATGGCACCATATCTCAGGCGTCGTTGGAAAACGCGCCTTTTTCGCAGACATTGATCAAAGACGCGGCGGCCGAAGACGACCCCCGCTTGGTTTCCCGGGAAAAGCTTCGTACGGTGACGGTGACTGACATGGCCTACGTCGACGGTCTCCTGCTGGTGGCGGGGACGTCCAACGAGGAATTCTCTTCGACCCTTCGGCAGTTTGCCTTCCCGTTCAACGGGGACGTAAAGACGAACTCGATAGAGATATTTCACGTCTCCCACGGCCAGTACGAAACAGCTGCACCAATTCGGACTTTTGTGCCCTACGACCACAACACCTGCCTTCTGGCTAGTTATACCTGTACGCCCGTTGTCCACTTCTCCCTAAGTGATCTTAAGTCCGGGACGCAACTCAAGGGCAGAACGGTTGCCGAACTCGGTGCGCATAACAGGCCTCTCGACATTGTGTCGTATGTACTGGACGGCGAAGAGTATCTTCTCGTCGCAAATGCTAACCACCCATTGACGAAGATCGCCTGCAAGGACATCGATCTCCAGGGGCCGCTCACAGTGCCAGACCGGTCGTTGGACGAAAGGCGGGACGGGCCCCAGACTCCGACGGTCGGAGTGCCTCGGCAGGAGCTTCAGCATCCGGGTGTGCGCCGGCTAGCGAACTTGAACGGCGATCATGTGCTGATGATGCAGGAGGACGAAGCGGGAATTCACTTGCGTTCGTACGCCACTGCGACGCTGTGAACAAGGGACGTCGACTCGAGCTGACATGGTCTGAGCACCAAGGGCGAATTTATTTACGCGTCGACGGCTGGACCGCGGCCGAGGTTGGAGATTTGGGTGGGCTTACCGCCGAAAACTTAGTTCGGCGGTTGGCTATAGTCCCCAGTGAATTCGTCGAAAGCGGCGCCAATTTTCAAGCCGTTCAGCCTATGGCTGGCCGATTTGAGATCGACGGGGATACAATCTCCTTCATTCCCAGATTCCCATTCCTGGGAGGCATGCGCTACTCGCTGCTAGTCGAGCCAGAACATGGCGAAAATGGAGTCGACGGCCTAGAAGTTTGGACCATCCAACGTCCGGCGGCGCCCGACACGCCGGCGACGGACGTCACCGCAATTTTCCCCACCACAGACAGTTTGCCGGTCAACCAGCTGAGGCTCTACATCCACTTTTCAGGACCAATGAGCGAGGGCCAGGCGGCGAGTGCTGTTCATGTTCGGCAGACAGATAACCACAAACTTCTGGAAGGCGTCTTCCTGGCGATGGAACCGGAGCTGTGGGACCCAGGCCGCCGCCGCCTCACCCTCCTCTTCGATCCGGGCCGAATAAAGCGTGGCCTGGTCCCGAACGAAGATGCAGGATACCCCCTTATAGAGGGCGTGCCAATCAAGGTAACGATTACCCCGGATTTTCGCGACGCCGCGGGCCGGCCACTGCGAGCTGGAATGAAACGCGGCTATGAGATCGGTCCACCGGTGAGAGTTCGGGTCAATACTGCTAATTGGAAGTGCAACCGCCCTGCCACAGGATCGACGGAACAGCTAACGGTGGAGTTCGACCGGCCTCTCGATCATGCCCTCCTGCAGCACTGCCTCTGGGTTGACGACCCGGCCGGGGTGGAGTTACTTGGCCAAGGCTCCGTGGGTCCTAGTGAGCGGGTTTGGCGGTTTGAGCCACAGTCACCGTGGAAACAAGGTCAGCACCAAGTGAAGGTTGACCACCGTTTGGAGGACCTCGCGGGCAACTCGCTCATCCGCGTTTTCGATCGAGACCTCACGCTGATAGACGACGACCCTACCGACGATGGGCCATTTGCCATCGACTTCACATGCGCCCCTTCCGCTGGTGGAAAGGTAACTCATTAACCAAGCAGGCATTAACCAAGCAGGCATTGTACGAGGCGTTGACATCCCCGGACGTGATTGCCCCACGGTGTCTGCCTGGAGGACCGAACTTCCGAATTTTTGGCGATATTAACTAGATTCATGTGATCAGGTGGAGTCACCGTCACCGATGGACGCCAATTCATGGGTTAGACCTTGATTTTGGCCGTCCACCAGGCCTTTAGCGCCGGATCGAAAGGCACCACCAACCCTAATGTTTCATAGTGTCTGGGCCTTCCGACCCCAACTTTGAGCTGGCGTGCTAACCTGGACCACTATCTATCCCGTTGACTCCCCGTAGCTCGCCTTCCGGCGCTCGGCGAATGCGGTTACGCCCTCTCGACTGGTGTTGGAGTCTCGCAATGGGGCCGACAACGCCCGGGAGTACATGTGGGACTGCTCGGGGGTCATGCCCAGTCCGGCGAAGGCCGCCTTTTTGGTAGCCACCAGAACTTCGGCAGGGTATTCTCCCATTCGGGATGCCAACGCTTCTACGGTTGGTAACAGTTCTTCAGGGGAAACCACTTTGGTAACCAGGCCGATGCGGAGGGCCTCTCGGGCATCGATCAAGTCACCGCTGAGCAGCAAGTGCAGGGCCGGCCCGAACCCGATGAGGCGGATGAGGGGGTCGGGATGATTTGGAATGCCCCGGCGGATCTCAAAACACCCGAATTGGGCGTTCTCTGAGGCGATTCGGATGTCGCAGGCCAGTGCCCTTTCGAGACCGCCAGCCACGGCGTAGCCATTCACCGCCGCGATGGTTGCCTTTTCGGTCTTCATGTAAGGTGGCACCAGGTTGCTGATCGGTCCGCCGGCGGCGATGCGGGCCGCCGCGGCCTTCAGGTCCATGCCGGTGCAAAATGACCGGTCACCAGCGCCAGTGAGGACCAGCACTTTCAATTCGGGGTCTTTATCGAAGTCCTGCTCGCATTCGTAGATGTAGTCAGTAGTGGGCGGGTCGCAGGCGTTCATCACCTGCGGGCGGTTGATGGTTATCCAAGCGATGGGGGAGTTGGGGCTATATTTCTTGTAAATCACCGAGTCCATTGGCGGCCCTCCGTTCAATCATTCATCGGGCATTGCGTTGTTCACCCGGGGATATATCATCCGGCGCCGCCGAGATACCCAGCCGGGCTTTGTAATCCAAATCGTATTCCGCCAGAAAACCCATTCGTAACAACTCGTGGGGGTCCGGTGGCGGAGTCACTCCCGGATTTGCTGGGATATCGGCGATGACCCGTTGGCCGGTCAACCTATCGTATTCCATTTGGGTACGCCCCAGCAGATCGCGGAAGATATACCTGTTGAACTCTCCAAACCGGGGCGCCAAGCGGTCCGGAGGACGGTCCACGCCGGTAAGTCTGAACAACGGCGCCGAATGGGGCCTTGGTCCCACCGGTGCTGGGTGTAGGGAGATGGGGAAGAAACCACGGCCGCCATGGTGAGGGTCGGTGGTGGCCACCTCTCTGGTGTTGTACACCGCGCCGCAGGCCACTCCACTAGCCTGGAGCAGATGCATCACCTCATGCTTGTCCCGGTTTGCCGTCCATTTCCCGATGGCTTCATCCAGGCTTTGCCGGTGGGCCAAACGCCCCTCGACGGTCTCCCAATCGCTATTGGAAACCCAGATTTCTGAAACCGCCCTCACCAAGTTGGCCCATTCGCTGTCAGATGTGACCGTTATGGCGACCCAGGCGTCCTCACCGGCGCAGCCGTACACTCCATAGGGGGCATGCCGGGTGGCTGTTGCCCCGACGGGAGGGCACGACGCCGTTCATCTCATACTCCATGAACGCCTCGCCTAAGTGGGCCACGCCGGCCTCATATTGGGATAGGTCGATCCATTGTCCTTGGCCCGTTTGCTCCCGGTGAGCCAGCGCCAGCAGGATGGCGTATGTGGCGTTTAGGGCTCCCAGGGTGTCGTTGAACAGGATACCGCCCTGAACCGGGCCCCCGTCTTCGTACCCGGTAAGGTAGGTCAGCCCGGTGACGGCCTGCAGGCTGGACCCGTATCCAATGTAGTTCTGCCATGGGCCGGAACTCCCGTAGGCGGTCGAATCCAATACGATGATGTCCGGCTTTACTTTCGTTAAATTGGGGTAGTCCAAACCGAAGTTTCGCATCACCCGAGGTGGGAAATTCTGGGCAACCACATCGCTGATGCTCATCAGTTCCTTGAACAAATCTTTACCGCGGCCGGTGTTGAGGTCCAAGGATATTCCCATCTTATTACGGTTGGCTTCGTGGAAATTGCCGGCGTCATTCCAGGGCTGTTCGCCCACCAGGTTGTCTGGCTGGGGACTTCCGCGAAAGGAATCGGTCCGTACGGCGGACTCCACCTTGATCACCTCCGCTCCATAGGCCGCCAGGGGTAATATCGCAAACGGCAGCGCCCAGACCTGGCCCGGTTCGATGATGCGGATACCGCCTAAGGGCAAAGATGTCATGGCCCGGCCCTTCCAGAGTCATCCCCCAAATTTCCAAACACTTCTTCGTTATGCTCTCCCAGGGCAGGCGCCGGCCTGTTCTGGCGGCGGGGTGTTTCCGACATCCTGAAGGGCGCGTCAGGATAGCGCAAGGTTCCCGCTGCTGGATGGGGGAACTCCACGAAATACCCCCGGTCCTGCAATTGTGGAGAATCAGATATCCCAGCCATGGTCTGCACCGGCGAGAAAGGAAACCGCCATTCCTGGGCGTGATGGAACCACTCCTCGGCCCTCTTCTCCAGCCACTTGGCCTGCAACAAACCGTCAACCTCATCAGAGTGCAGCTGCCTGCCCGCTGGAGTGGCAAATTTGGGATCATGCAATTCAGGGACGCCAGCCATCTCAGCGTAGGTCTCCCAATCGCCCATCACCCCGGGCGTAGGAAGTATGTATCCCTCTTTGGTTGGCGCGGGATAGCGGAGGCTGCTCCCCCGGGAGGGCTGCCGCCGGGAAACCATCCCCGCATAGGTATAGTCGTTCAAAGTGGTGAATAGTGTGCTGCAAACATACTCCAGGATCGACACGTCCACCTGCTGTCCCTGTCCACCCCGCCAGAGTCCTAAAAGGGCGGCGACGGTGCCGGAGGCCGCGGCGACGCCACCTAGTAGTCAGTCAAACTTGATATTAATGGTAACGTGAAAGATTGAGCAAAAGAGCTACCCTGACTCTGGATAGTGTTGATGGGAGGCGGTGGTATGGTCAGGGAAAAGTATGGAGTCCGGCTGACG
>DAOUHE010000063.1:0-9549 GCA_034428715.1 Dehalococcoidia bacterium
CGGAGTTTCCACCATCCCGGGCTGGGAAGGACCTGGAGCGTCGGGTTGGGCCGGAGGCGTTTGGGTATCTGAGCCTGAAACTGGGGTATCCGGCTGGAAACCTGGCACCAGAGTGGCTGGGATTTGGAATGGAGAATTCGACCGGACTGGTGGCGCTTGAGTGGCCGGGTTTTGGGCGGCGATGTCTGGTTGAGCCGCCGGACCGCAAGCCAGCGCGCCCATCAGAAGAATGGCCATCAAGAGTGCGCTTCCCGTGGTTAGAAACTTGTTCATTTCCTGTCTCCCGTCAATGGTGTTTCTGTCTTGTTACTTGATAGACGCAGACATTCGGAGATTTGTTCCATGCTGGATCCAATCCGTTGGGTAGGCCCAAGGTTATCCGCACAGGGATGTTGAAAGGGCGGCCGCGATGTTGAACGTTTTAGAACCACCCATCGGACATAAATCATTTTATCCTCAAACATCTGGATTATGGCCGAATCACCCTGTGGTAGGTCAACGCCGGACCATGTGACTTTTAGTCCATTGATGGTGATGGTTAACCGTGGGGCGGACATGGGGACGATGGGCGGCACGGGGGTAGCATATGTGGTGGCGGTGGGTACCTGTCGGGGTACCGGCGGGCGGGATCAGAACGGCTGTTGACCGGGCTCCGGTCCGAGCGTTGGTATTTCGGTGGGTTGGATTTGGTTAAAGGCGCCTTTCATTACACACGGGAATGACGCAAGAAACACCATCGCCAGCCTGCTCATTTCACCAAAACCTGGACGCCAAGGGTTAACTCCTCTAAAAGAGCTCGGTTGGCACGGCGACGCCGCTGAAATCCTCCTCGCTCAGGGGATTGGCCGGTGTCAAGCCATTGATGGACATGTATTCGTAGAGTTGTTTCAGATGGTCGACCGAATGGCCCAGAGCCAAGTCCATCAACTCCCCGGCGGTTTTCGACCCCATGTAGGTTTCCAACTGTTTTTCCAGGTCCAAGGGGTCCTCTCCGGTGAGGGCGGCTTTTACCCGGCGGAGCACATCCTCGCCATAATCGACGATTTCCTTGAATCCCACGTTACCTATGACATCACGCATGTTCCGGCCCCGGTCTTCGCTGGTGTAGACGCCCACCATGTAGGCATTGAGGGCCCGGCCGGGCCGGTCAAACAGGTGGAAGGTGAATTGGCCCAACGTGCGTTTGCGTTCGGGGCATTCCCAATCCATGAATTCCAGGGGAAGTTGCCCGACGGCCGCGGCCGCAGCCGCCAACACCGTCTGATACTTTTCCACCATGGTTGGCAGATCTACCCGTGAAACCTGTTCATCCAGGCCAAACACACGGGAGAGCTCCTTGGGGTTGAAACCGATGATGACTTTATCACCCCAAATGGTTACCGGCACCACCTTCAGTCCCCTATCCAATAGCTCTTTTAGGGACTCAGCGTCGTGCTCCACGTCGCCGCCGGCGAAATATATCCCTTGGGACGAAAGAAACTCCTTCGTTCGGCCGCAAGTGAATCAACCAGGACGGAAATAAACCTTGGGTAGGGCCATATCGGCCGCTCCTTATTTTGTGCTCCGTTGCTTAGCAGATTTGGATTGAAGGCTGGCCTCCCCGGGGGATGGCCGTCACACTCCTTTACCTACCTATCCACACTACTATCCAGGCTGCAACTAGGCTGCCGTAGCCCAATTCACGCCGTTAAGGACTATCTTCTGGAATTCGGGCGTCTGGAAGCTTTTGCCGTCATGGCCCAGCAGAAGGACGAAAACCTTGCCACCTCCGTAGTTGCGGGTCCAACCCAGTGGGAATGTGCCGCCAGGCATGGACATCGGCGCGCGGTCGGGGCCCCAGGGATGCGTCCCGTCTTGGGTCGTGCCGGTAAGGAAAACGTCGTTGCCGCCTTTGGTCGCCAGCCCCATATACAGCTCGTCGTCGGTGGAAAAATCGGAGACACCGGCCACACCGGAATGGCTGGCCTGGCTGACGTTGACCGTGAATTTCCCGTAAGGAGGGTGGAAACTGGTCCCGGAAACCCACCCGCCGCCGGTGATGTCGTGGAATTCGGACCATTGTTCGGGAAGGCATCCGGAAATGTGGAGGCAAACAAAACCTTTCCCAGAGCTGATGAATTCCTTCATTCCATCCTGCTCGCCCTTGGCAAGAGCCATGTCTCTAAAGTTTTCGATATTCTCCCGCCGGGTGTTGAACACCAGCGCGTCGAACGCGCTCATATCGGCAGACCGGCCCAGAATAGACGCGTCCTCGGCTACGGTCACGTCGTGCCCAGCAGATCTGAGAAATCCTTCCAAAACCGGGGTCGATTCTTCGTAAGGGTGCCTTCCTCCGGAGATCACTAAGAGTTTCATTGGGTTCGATACCTCCTAATCAATTTTTAAACGCCTTTGGGGACCACTTGGCCATTTATCTCTACCGGCTGGCGCGGCGCCAATCTTAGGATACGCCCACCATATAAAGTGGCGGCTCGGTCGGCTTAGTCGGTCGGCTTAGTCGGTCGGCTTAGGCAGAATGGTCTTTAAGCCGGAGGAGCACGCCAGTATGTCAAGGGCCTGGGGCAAGTAGACCATTCGGCGACATTGAAGGTCAAGTAGGACCGGGGTGAAGTGGTGCTCGTGGGCCAGATGAGAATCGCGGGATTTTCTTCGAACTTGATAGAATACCGGTGGCCGGCCACCGCCGCGTGAACCACGGCTGTCACCACTGTCGGCGTGGCATAAGCGCCGCTTGGGAAATTTAGGGATATTTCAGGGCGATGCCCGCGAAAGATACGGTGCAGACAGGGATTCGGGTTTACAAGATTCTATTCAAAGGAGACGTTCATGGTTAGTCCAACCGATACCAACCAGGTTCTGCTGACTGGAGAGAATAATTTCATGCGCTTGCACGTTGAAGAGAACGGTCCCACGACCACCCGCGCCAGCCACTGGCGCATCCTGCTTTCCCCGGCGGGAGCGGGCCACGTCTTGTTCCTGAAGAGCGACGTGACCAATGATGAGGTAAGGATATATTCCGACAACATCGCCGTGGCTCGGTGGCTGCAGGACGAGATCGTGGGCAACGCCGAGATGAATGACCCGGCCATTCCTGTGATAACCGCCGCCTTTGACCGCTCGGGTGACTCTAATTTTTTCTGGTCCGAATCGATAGCAACCGAGGATGAATCCATCGAGCTAGCCTGGTATGACTTTGGAGAACCTTTCACGATGGTGGTCCCTCCCGGAGGCTCGCCGGACCGCCCATTGGGCTGGAACAGCGTCTTTGTACCGGCGCGCCGGGCCCAGCTGACACTAAACGGACAGGTGGCCCAGGGGCGGCCTTTCCCCGAGCAGCGTGGCGTTCGCCTCAGCAGCACCGCTGGGTTAGCCTTGTCGGAGACCTGGGTGCGGCCGGCCTGACCAGCTAAATGAATCCGAAACGAAATTAAAAGCGAAACCCTCTTTGGAACACGCCAGCGCCTGCTAAGCAGGAATCCGGGAGTTGATCATTGTGGTTTCGTCATCCCGGATTTAGTTGATATAAATTGTGGCTCATTTATTCTCTGGCTTTTGAGCCAGGGTAGATTTTCCAATCTGGAATGAAATGAGAATCGATAGGGGCAATCACAGTGAGCGGTATCAAATGCCTCAATTTGTACGCATGGATTATGGGTTTGTTGGCCCTGGCAACGGTTCTGATGGCGGCTTGCGGCGGCTCTGCCGCGCCCAACGCCCTACCGGTAGACCCAATCACCGTCTCTCAACCTACCGGAATAATGGCGGCCGCTGTCCCGGCGGCTGAGGCAACAGCAGCGCCTGTTGCGATGGCGAGAACCAGTTCCAGAGACACCATTAGGATTGTGTCAAATGGAGAACCCGACACTTTAGGCGCCGCCAGTCCCAGCTGCGGTGGAGCCGCTCAAAACACGGTGTGCGACGACATTGCCAGCGACCCCTTTACCTGGATCGATAACACCTCCTTCGAAGTGGTCCCCCTAACAGGCATCGAAAGCTGGGAGCAGTTGGAACCCAACAGGTGGCAGTTCAAACTTCGCGAAGGAGTGAAATTCCACAACGGAGCGCCTTGGAACGCCACGCAAGCCAAATTCTGGATAGATTTCTTCGGTGACGAAGATACCAGCGGCCATTCCAACATTAATGACTTCAAATTTCACGGCGTCATCGTCGGCGAAGTGGTGGATGAGCTCACGCTGGACGTGGTGTGCGGCGAAGCGTGCCCTATCCTTCCGCGCACCACCATTTTCACCAAATTCCAGGATGTGAGCTGGTTTGAACAGGCCTCCGAGGATGAAATCGAGAAGATGACTGTTGGTTTGGGGCCTTATAAGATTGTCGAATGGCAGCCCGGCGTTGAGGTGGAGTTGGAAGCATTCGCCGATTACAAGCCCAACACAGCCTTCGATTCCCAGGCACCGTCCATCCAACACGTCATTCAATTGTGGCGCGATGACCCCATGGTTCGCGCCGCCATGCTTGAGGCCGGAGAAGCCGATCTGGCTCAAATCTCTTTTGACGACCGGAATCGGGTACCTCAGTTCATAATGGCCACGAATAATGAGATATACATGTGGCCCATTGACACTATCCACCACCCGGAGCTGAGGAAAGTAAAGGTACGAGAAGCGTTGAACCTGGCCATCGACTGCGAAACGGTGGTGAAGCAGCTATACGGTAACCTGTTGCAGTGCTACGGAAACATTGCCCCGTCCGGAACGGTAGGCATAACCCCTAAAAACTCGGCCCCTTACGGCTACGACCCGGCGCGCGCCCGCCAATTGTTGTTCGAGGCTGACTACGACCCCGCCAACGAGATAGTGATCAACATGCGTTCCCAGAAAGTCTCTAAAGACGTGGAATGGGCCGAAGCAGCAGTCGCCTACTGGAAGGACGTTGGAATAAACGTACGGCAGAACGCGGCTATATCTGGCGTGATGCCGAGCTTCATCGTGTCCACATCGCTGGGGCTCTTCAACGAGATTCGCACCAAAAGCCTCTGACCGGATAACCAATAGGATTCCCCGCTTTCTCGAGAGGACAGACTGCTGCAGGAAAGGACCATTTAGCTATGGACATAGGCCAGGATTCCAACATGTACAGGTGGGACGGCGATTGGGCTGATATCCCATCAGGAGCAACCAAGGACTCCGGCTGGGCGCATCACGGGGTCGCCGTCACGGCCGCGGGTGACGTGATCACCTTCCACCCCGGCGATTCCACCATGCTGGTGCTGGATGGCCAAGGCAAGTTGCGAACCAGCTGGCATGTTCGGGTGGCCGACGCCCATGGCATCACCCTGGTCAATGAGGGCGGCGCCGAGTTCCTGTGGATAGCCGACAACGGCCGAAAACGCCAACCCGAGTTGGCTTATGAATATCCGCCATCAGCGGGTCCCTTCACTGGAAAGGTTTTGAAAACCACCCTGGATGGACAGATAGTGGCCACCCTCCCCAAACCCGAAGTCGAAATATACCGGGAAGGCAATTATTCGCCAACCTTGGTCGCCGTGGATGAAGAACGCTACGGTGGCTCCGGCGATATATGGGTGGCCGATGGTTATGGCGAAAGCTACGTCCATCGCTACGACAAGTCGGGCCGCTACATAGGCAGCATCAACGGCGAGGAGGGCGGCGCGGGCAGGTTCAATTGCCCCCACGGGATATTCATTGACCGACGCCGCGATGTTCCGGAACTTTACATTGCCGACCGCACCAATCACCGGGTGCAGGTCTATGACCTAGAAGGGCATTTCAAAAGGGTGTTTGGTTCGGATTATCTATCCAGCCCCAGCGGGTTTGTCACCCACGGCGAAATGATGGTAGTTGCGGAGTTACGGGCCCGGCTCGCCGTGCTGGATGGGAACGACGAACTGGTGTGCTACCTGGGGGAAAACGAGGCGGTGTGCGCCGTAGACGGTTGGCCCAATAATAAAAACAACGCCGGGCAGATCGTGGCATCACGGCTGTTGGAGCCAGGAAAGTTCAACAGCCCCCACGGCATGGCGGTAGATGCTGTTGGCAACCTTTACCTGGCCGAATGGCTCATTGGTGGCCGGTTTACCAAGTTGGTAAAGCTTTGATCTTCTAACGTCTCAGCCAGTGGTTCCTATCGGCGAGGTTTTGGACAACCTCACCGGCTAAAAACCGCTCCAGCGATAGACACCAGAGAGCCAAAGGTATTGTCCGCGGGACATTGGTCGTAGTCGACCACTAGGCCGCGGGCCTCGCCTAAAATGGCGGTCATGAGATAGATGGGCGTGGCGCCGCAAATGCGAGTGGGGTCTCCATGCTCAACCATGTGATTCCGAAGGGTATCGCTGTTGCCTGAGCATGCGGCCTCCAGCCATTCTTGATCGGAAGCATGTACTGTGCCCTTCCCCGCCGCGTCGATGGGCGCCGGGTCGCCGAAGGAGGGGCCCACGTGGCTGATATCTGCTGCCGCGACCACCAAGGTTGGCCTGCTGGCAGCTACATCTTTCAACAGGTTCACCGCCCGCCAGGCATTGGCAGCTTCGCCGGCGCCGGCTTTCAAAAAAGGCTCGGGGCCGCCGCAGAGCACCGGCAACACCGTTTTGGGTCTGCCGCCGTTGACGTAGTGCAACCACACCGTTGCCAACTCTATCGAATGTTCACCAACGTGATGGACCTCCTGGGAGAATGCCTGGTCTTCGCCCAGGATCTCGGCCAACTGGCCCACCAAGGCCGCGTCGCTTGGCAGCTCACCCCAAGGCGTGGCATAACTCTGTTTCGTCAAGTTGAGACTGCCGGGATAGCCGGCGTGGTCGGTGCCCAACACCATGATCAACTCGGCGTTTTCCACGGCCTGGGCCATGCGCCCCCAGATTTTCGCGTAGGTGCGCCAGCCTCTATCAAAGTCTATGTGGGGGCTGATCAACCCAACGACTTGGCCATCGCCGTCGTCACTGGCAGATCCGGCGCGCCGGCAATAATCGTCTAACGTGTCTCGCAACTGGGTGGGATCTTGGGGATAGGCGCCTCCGGCTAATGCCGGAGGACGGTAAGGGCCAGAGCGGTAGGCATCCATCACTTGGCCCAAGACCTGCTGGAAGTGCCGGTTATCCAACATGCAGGCATCATCCAGGGCTTGGATCATCGACTCCACCTGGCTGGCGTTGAGGTATACTCCCGTGCGCAGCAAAAAGCCCGTGCGCAGGTCGTCCAGGCTCCTCGTTCCGTCGCACATTTCCAATAGAGGCGCCGCGGCCTGGGGAACCAAGATTCCGTTGCCTTCCAATCGCAATGGATCTTGCAAGGAAACCATTGAGCGGCCTTCCCACGCCGTCCATTGCACATTCAGGCGTCTGAGCTGGGGAAACTCGTCTAACATGGAACTCCTTGATTGAGATATACGGCCGCCGGTTAGGATAACCGGATGGAAATGGCGATGGCCCTGGTTTGACCAGGGCCATCGGTTTCGCTATCCAAGCATCAAGTCCCTTCACGGTAATCAGGGCGCATCCGTGGCTATTCTTGGCTGTTGCGCAGTATGTCCTCTAAGGTTTTGTCTAGGGCGGGGTCAAGCTCAACGATCTCCTCGAAGGGTGTATACCGGTAATCGGCCCTGACGCGGTCGATGACCTCTTTGGCTTCGGGATTGGAGGAGCTTATCCGTTCCAATTTCTCCTGCAGGTCTCGAGATTCGGACATACCCAGGGTTTCTAACTCTGAGATGTCAATCTCCAGTTTGAACATGGATTTGACCCGGCGCATGATGTCGTAAAATGAACGATGATCACGGGTGATCCCCAAGGGTTCATTGTTGGCGGTCAGGAAAGGATACATGGGCGCCATGGAACCCAAACGGACCATCTCCACGTCTGGGTAGTGGAAGTGGGCCAGGGTCACCAGAGCCATGGCGATGGTAGGTCCCCGCCTTCCCTCGCTGCCATAGCTGGAAAATTGGAGCCCGAACTTTTCCAAGCTGTTTTTCATCTCTGCTTTACTGTATACACAGGTTACGCGCCTTTCCAGGTCGGGCGGCACGGGGCCGTTGACCCCTTCCACGGCCACCGTTTGCTTAATTCCCAAATGCTTCACCGCCTGGAAAAAAGCCTTGCCGTAAAGATCGATGCGCGACCAAGGTTCTTCACCTAGGAAAATGATCAACCCATTGCCCGCATCGTAGAAGTAATTTTCCCGGTGCATGGGGTCGCTGGGCAGACCATCCTGGTATGCTACCACCGGCCTAAATGAATCGTGGGTGCCGGCCACCTGAAATGGATAGCACAGGTTTGAGACTTCCTGGCCCATGGAGGCAATTCGCTTGGCCCCCAACTTTTCAATAAGGTACCGGGGCAGCCTTCCTGAGATTGCCCCTCCGTTGGACCATTGACGCCGCCAACCCGCTATCAGGTACTGAGCTTCGGGCTTGCTGTCAAAATCGATCAACTCGTCAGCCATGGAGATCTACTCCTAAATCTCACCCACGGTCAAAAACGGTGGGATCGATGTTCCCCTAGCACCATATATTGTGTATCTTACAATATTTGGGGGCAGAACCTGTATGCGCCAGCCTGGATCGCCCGGCCGGTACCATATAGTTTACATCACCGCCAGGCCACTTGCTATGCAACAACGGGCCGTGGCTGTCCACGGGCGGTATTCACGCACGTTTCTTGGCTGGAATACCCAATTTTTAAAGTCGTCTAGCGGTTAATGATTTGGAAAAGTATGCAGGGATAGTGTGAAATGGAACCGGTGCCGTGGCATAGAGATCTGTGTAAAGCCCCGAGGCGTCGTCGGCTGCTTTTCCGCCCTTTGATCTGCTTCGCTGCTTTGCTGGCCGTATGCGCCGGACACTACGAAGTCCAGGAATATCAAACCAATCTTCGATGTCCCGACTGCCCGTTGATAATGGTCACTAGGGCGATCGATGGTGACACCTTTATCAGTCCCGTTGGTAGGGTCAGGCTGTTTGGCGTAGACACGCCGGAACGTGGCATGGCGTGTTTTGACGAAGCAAAGATGGGGCTTCGGCAACTGGCTGGCCGGGAAGTCAGGGTGGAAAATGGTCCGAGGCGGATGGACCCTTTAGGCCGCCGGCTTTTCTACGTATACACAGTCGATGGTAATAGCATCGACGAGATTCTGGTCAGAGAAGGCTTGGCCCAGGCTTGGACCAAGGATGGACAACACCGCGGTGGCCTGGCCGATTTGGAAACAAAGACCCGCCGGGCCGGTGCAGGGTGCCTGTGGAACACAGGCAAAGAGCGGTGAACTAACCCTGCACCGGCCCGGCGGCATAATCCGCGTTGATGGATCTAGCCGGGCGTCGCTTCCGATAACGGCTGTTGGCTATCGCCTATTTAGGCCGTTTCCGGTACCTTCGCTAATCGAGTTCCGCATCATCGATCTGCTCAAAATCGCCTGTTCCGGCGTCGTCACCCTCGGCGCCAACTCCGACGCCGATGTCCTCTCCAACGGCGGGTCCGTCAGAGCCGAATCCATCTAGGTCTCCAGGGCTCAGACTTCCCGGACCAAAGTCGGTGAAATCGCCGAAGTCACCAAAGTTACTGAAGTCACTGAAGTC